>DUEL01000059.1 GCA_011192125.1 Thermoflexia bacterium | reverse complement strand
CTGGAATGCGCTGGAGCCGTGAGGGAGCGGAGAACCTCATCCCCGTGAGAGCGGCCATTATGAGCCGCCGCTTTGAAGACCTATGGCGCACCGCCTACAACTCGCCCCCAAACTGAAGCACACCCCCAACGACAATTGCGTTGAAGCGAGTTCGAGTGTATAATAAGTGAGCACGAGAAGGGTCTTCGGATGGGCTTGGAGCGGCAGTACAAACAGGTGTTGCAGGTAGAGGGTTCCTTCCACACTGTTCCCCTTTCTTGCTCCGTCTCTTCTCCATAACTAAAGCGGACCCTTGGCTGAAGCACTGGTCCGCTGACCGAGTGTTCCACAAACGGGTTCAGGAGGGCGAAAAATGAATAAGACGAAGTATCTCGCGGCTCTGGCATCGTCTCTGTTGCTGGCGGCTCTGCTGGCGGCCTGTTTTCCCCGTCAAACGCCATCCGGCACGGCGTGGGGAGACGGAGCCTTCCGGTCCAACGGCGAGCGCATCTACTTCACCGCCACCAGCGAGCGGGGCGATCCCATCACCTACACCGGCGGGCCGGACCTGGGGGGCATGATGATGGCCGGCCGGCTCACCTGTGCCTCCTGCCACGGCCCGAGTGCGCAGGGTGGACGGCACATCATGCATATGCAGGTGATGGACGCCCCCGACATCCGTGGGTCGGCGTTGGCAGGGGAGGAGCACGAGGAGGGCGGGGAACACGAAGCCGGCTACGATCTGGAGACCTTCCGGATGGCCGTCGTCGAAGGGAAACACCCCAACGGCGAATCCCTGAGCACCGATATGCCCCGCTGGAACATGAGCGACGAGGACCTGAGCGACCTCTTCGACTACCTGATGAGCCTCCCGTGACATGAGTTACGATACCCACGCAGTTTCACCGCAGAGACACCGAGGCCGCAGAGGTCTTCACATCGCTTCTCTGCGCTCTCTGCCTCTGCGGTGTTTCGTCTTCGTGACCTATATGACCTCCTACCTGGCCTTCCGCTTGCTTCTGCGCCCCCGGCTGTTGGGATGAGTTCCTGGCGGACCCGGAGCGGTTCTTGTAGGGGCGCCCCGGGGGTCGCCCCCCGCTAAACGGCGTAGGAAGGGAGGGGCCGAACGGTCCTCCCCACGGCACGGGCGTTGCTGTATAATGAGATACATCTAGAAATTTGAGGAGGTAAAACGATGGGATGTCATAGAGGATGGTTGTGGGGACGCTGCGGTGGGGGTACAGGGCTGCTAGGCACTCTCCTACTCCTCGGCGGCGCGGGATGGCTGCTCCACCGGAGCGGGAACCTTCCAGGTCTGGACAGCCTGCGCGGTGGAACCGACCCGCTGGAGATCGCCCGACGGCGGCTGGCGGCGGGGGAGATCACCCTAGAGGAATTTGAGGCGATCCAGGAACGGTTGCGGTCGTAGGCGGGGAACAAAGAGAAGGGAGTAAGCCACAGGCCGCAAGGAGACAGGGAGCAGGAGGAAGGGAGGAGGAGGAGGATGGAGCGAGAGGTTCACAAGATGCACGAGGCGGGTGAAGAGCACGTGAGCCACGGGGATCACACGGGCCACGAGAGCCACGAGGGTCACGAGGCCCACAGGGAGCCGATGGTCCACGAAGGGCACGAAGGACACACCGCGCCCGCAGCACATGCCGGCCACGAAGGGCATGCGGGTCACGCGGAAGGGCCCGCCGCCCCCGCCGAACACGCCGGTCACGAAGGCCACGCTGCCCACGTGGACCACACCGGTCACGAGGAGATGTTCCGCAAGCGGTTCTGGGTGAGCCTGGTGCTCACCATACCCGTACTCCTCTTCAGCCCCCTGCTGCAGGCGTGGCTGGGGTTCAGCATGCCCGAGTTCCCTGGCAGCCGCTGGATCGGCCCGATCTTCGCCCTGATTATCTTCCTGTACGGCGGCCTGCCGTTTATCCAGATGGCGATCCCCGAGGTGCGCAACCGGAGGCCGGGGATGATGACGCTCATCTCTCTCGCCATCTCCGTCGCTTTCGCCTACAGCCTCTTCGCGATGGTCGTCTCGCCCCAGAGCAGTTTCTTCTGGGAGATGGCGACGTTGATCGACATCATGCTGCTGGGCCACTGGATCGAGATGCGGAGCGTGCGCCAGGCCTCCGGCGCGTTGAACGAACTGGCCAAACTGATGCCGGACACCGCCGAGCGGATCCTGCCCGACGGCACCACGGAGGTCGTGCCGTCCAGTTCTCTGAAGGAGGGCGATCTGGTGCTGGTCCGCCCCGGCGCGAGCATCCCCGCCGACGGCGTCGTGGTCGAGGGGCGGTCCGACGTCAACCAGGCGATGCTCACCGGCGAGTCCAGGCCGGTCCCCAAGGGACCGGGCGACGAGGTGATCGCCGGCACCATCAACGGCGACGGCAGTCTCCGGGTGCAGGTCACTGCCACCGGCGAGGCGACCGCCCTGGCGGGCATCATGCGGTTGGTCGCCCAGGCACAGCAATCCAAGTCCAAGACCCAGTTGCTGGCCGACCGGGCCGCGGGCTGGCTCTTCTACATCGCCCTGGCGGTGGCAGCGATCACGGCGGTGGCCTGGACGGTGGCGGTCGGCTTCAACCTGGACGTGCTGGAGCGGGTCGTGACCGTGCTGGTCATCGCCTGCCCCCACGCGCTGGGGCTGGCGGTCCCGCTGGTGGTCGCCATCAGCACCTCGATGGGCGCGACCAACGGCATCCTGGTGCGGGATCGGCTGGCGCTGGAGGAGGCCCGCGAGATCGACGTGGTCATCTTCGACAAGACCGGCACGCTGACCAAAGGGGAGTTCGGCGTGGTCGCCACAGCGACGGCGGACGGCTGGGACGAATCCCAGGCCCTCGCCCTGGCGGCGGCGGTCGAGGGGGATTCGGAGCACCTGATCGCCCGCGCCGTCCGTTCCAAGGCGGAGGAGCAGGGATTGGAGTTGCCCACGGTGACCGACTTCGAGGCGATCAAGGGGCGCGGCATCCGCGCCACCTACGACGGGCAGACGGTCTATGTCGGCGGGCCGCGGTTGCTGGAGATGCTGGAGGCGTCCCTGCCGGACGGGCTGGCCCGCTTCACCGAGGAGGCGGGGCACAAGGGACAGTCGGTCATCTACCTGGTGGTGGAGGACCGGCCGGTGGCCGCCTTCGCCCTGGCCGACGTGGTCCGCCCGGAGAGCCACGAGGCGGTGGGCCGGTTGCGGGAGATGGGGATCGAGGTCGCTATGCTCACCGGCGATAGCCAGGCCGTCGCTCGGGCGGTGGCCGACGAACTGGGCATCCGGACCGTCTTCGCCGAGGTGCTGCCGGAGCACAAGGACCAGAAGGTGGTCGAACTGCAGCGGCAGGGCAAGCGGGTGGCGATGATCGGCGACGGGGTGAACGACGCCCCGGCCCTGACCCGCGCCGACGTGGGGATCGCCATCGGCAGCGGCACCGACGTCGCCATCGAGTCCGCAGGCATCATCCTGGTGCGCAGCGACCCGCGGGACGTGGTCAAGATCTTCGCCCTCAGCCGCGCCACCTACCGGAAGATGATCCAGAACCTGATCTGGGCCACCGGCTACAACGCCGTCGCCCTGCCGCTGGCGGCAGGGGTGCTGGCTCCGGTAGGGTTCATCCTCTCGCCAGCCGTGGGCGCGGTCCTGATGTCGCTGAGCACCATCATCGTCGCCGTCAACGCCCAACTCCTGCGGCGGATGGACCTGGGGTAGGAGCGTAGGGCCCTGCCGCCCGAACGACGGGGCCACAAAGGGGGAAAGATGGATGAAGGACGGCCCTTCCGTGTGCGTTCCTGGTACGGCCTCCCCGCCGAGATCGGCGTCGGGCGGGTGTGGCACTGGGTCAAGGCGGGACCGGTACCGTTGCCCCACCCGGGCTTGGTGGACCTCCACCTCCGGCAGGGGCTCCCGCGCCGGGAGCGGGAGCGGCTGACCTACTGGCACGAGATGGGCCACCTGGAGACGTTACCCCTGGCGCTGCTGCACGGACTGGCCCTGTGGTCGGTCGGTCGGCGGCGGAGGGGGGCTCCCTGGTGGGCGCGGCTGCTGGTCGGCCTGTTGGCCTGGCTGGCGGGATGGGAGTTGTTCGCCGAGTTCTATACGATCGCCCGCACCGGCCCCAAATACGCCCGCCTCTACCGGAAGGCCCGCACGCCGATGCCCACGGCGCTGTTCTTCTGGGTGGGGATGTGGTTGTTGGCCGTCGGCGGGTCGATGTGGGTGTGGGGAGGATACCGCAGAGACACAGAGGACGCAGAAATATCCTGAAGAACTCTGTGCTCTCTGTGCCTTTGTGGTGAGGATGAGAGTGAGGAGGATCAGATGAAACGGAACGAAGGGACCGTCGATCGCATCATCCGGCTCGCGGTGGGTGCGGTGTTGATCTGGGTGGGGCTGTGGCCGTTGAACGGGCTGCAGGCCGCTGTGCTGGGGATCGTCGTGGCCGTGATCGGCCTGATCCTGGTGATCACCGGCATCACCGGCTATTGCGCGCTCTACAGCCTGCTCGGCATCTCGACCCGGCGGGAGTAGGAGCAGGTGCGTCGCACCTATCTGGAGAGAAGATGGCGACCGAAAGGCTGGAGATCGCGGTCGAGGGGATGACCTGCAACGGCTGCGCCGCCCACGTCCAGCGGGCGCTGGAAGGGCTGGCGGGGGTCCACTCGGTGGTGGTCCCCGACTGGCGGGAGGGGCGGGCCACGGTGGTAGCCGACGCCGACCTGCCCGACGAAGCTCTTGTCGGAGCCGTGACCGGGGCGGGGTACAAGGCCCGCATCGCCTCCCGGGAGCCGGTGGTGGAGAAAGCCGAGCCGGTCCGTCCAGGTGAGACGGAAGTGGACCTGCTGATCATCGGCGCGGGGTCGGCCGGGTTCGCCGCTGCCATCCGTGCCGCCGAACTGGGCTACTCCGCCTTGATGGTGGAGCGGGGGACCATCGGCGGCACCTGCGTCAACATCGGCTGCGTGCCCAGCAAGACGTTGCTGCGGACCGCCGAGGCGTACCACCGGGCCTTCCACTTCCCTTTCGCAGGGGTGCGGCCCCAGGGGGCGGACCTGGATTGGCAGGCGGTGGTCGGTGAGAAGGACGAACTGGTGACCCGCCTGCGGTGGGAGAAGTACGAGAAGGTGCTGGAGGCGTACCCCTCGTTGAGCCTGGTGCGGGGCGAGGCCCGGCTGACGGACGACGGCGGGGTGGAGGTAGACGGTCGAACCTACCGCCCGGCGCGGGTCCTCATCGCCACCGGCGCGCATCCCTACGTTCCTCCCTTCCCCGGTGTGGGCGAGGTGGGGGTCCTCACCAGCACCGAAGCGCTCTCCCTCCCCGAGCGGCCCGAGAGCCTGATCGTCCTTGGCGGGCGGTACGTGGCACTGGAACTGGCCCAGATGTTCGCCCGCTTCGGCACCCGCGTCATCCTCCTCCAGCGCAGCGACCGGATCCTGCCCGACCACGAGCCGGAGATCGCCGAAGCCCTCACCGATTTCTTGCGTCAGGAGGGAGTCGAGATCTACACCGGCGTGCGGATCCTCCGGCTGCGCCAGGAGGGAGCAGAGAAAGTTGTGGAGGCACGGATCGAAGGTGGGGAACATACTTTCCCGGCCACGCACATCCTCGTCGCCACTGGCCGGAGGGCCAACACCGACGGGCTGGGGCTGGAAACGGCGAGAGTGGAGACGGACGAGCGGGGTTTCGTGCGGGTGGATTCCACGATGCGCACGACGAACCCCAGGGTCTATGCCGCTGGCGACGTGACCGGGCCGCCGATGCTGGTGTATCTCGCCGCAGCGGAGGGGAAACGGGCGGCGGAGAACGCACTGCTGGGACGGGCGGATCCGCTGGACCGAAGGGGAGTGCCCGCCGTGCTCTTCACCGACCCCCAGGTAGCGACGGTGGGGCTCACAGAGGCCGAGGCCCGCGCGCGGGGGATCGAGGTGCGGACCTCCGTCCTGCCGTTGGAGCACGTCCCGCGGGCGCTGGCGGCGCGGGACACGCGGGGGTTGATCAAACTGGTGGCCGAGGCGGGGACCGATCGGCTGTTGGGCGCTCACGTCCTGGCAGCGGAGGCCGGGGAAGTGATCCAGACCGCCACGATGGCCTTGCGGGCCGGGATGACGGTGCAGGACCTAGCGGACACCCTGTTCCCGTACCTGACCCAGGTGGAGGGGCTGAAACTGGCGGCCCTGGGCTTCGACAAGGACGTTGGGCAACTCTCCTGCTGCGCCGGATAGAAGGGGCACCGCAGAGACACTGAAGAACACAGCGGTCTCCTAAAACAAAAAATCTCTGTGTCCTCTGTGCCTCTGTGGTTCGACTCGAAGGGGGTGGGCTATGGTCGAAAAGATTCGGGTTCTCCTGGCCGACGACCACGCGGTGGTCCGGCAGGGCATCCGCCGTTTCCTCGAGGAGGCAGGCGACATCGAGGTGGTCGCCGAGGCCGGGGATGGACGGGAGGCGTTGAGGCTGGTGGAGGAGCACCGGCCCAACGTAGCCGTGCTGGACATCCGGATGCCGGAGGTCACCGGCGTGGAGGCCACCCGGCGGATCAAGGAGCAGTTCCCCGAGGTGCGGGTGCTCATCCTCACCGCCTACGACGACGACCCCTACATCTTCGCCCTGCTCCAGGCCGGGGCAGACGGGTACGTCCTCAAGACCGCCAGCGGCGACGAACTGGTACAGGCAGTCCGGACGGTCCACCAGGGCAAGTCCGCCCTCAGCCCGGAGGTGGCGACCAAGGTGGTCCAGCAGGCGATGACCGGTAAGCCGTCCACCGCGTCGGATCAGGTGGAACCGCTCACCCCCCGCGAGTTGGACGTCCTTCGGCTGGCGGCGCGGGGGCTGACCAACCGGGCCATCGGCCACGAGTTGGGCATCAGCCACCGCACCGTCCAGGGACACCTGGCCAGCATCTACGGCAAACTGGGCGTCAACAGCCGCACCGAGGCGGTCACCGAGGCCCTGCGTCGCGGCTGGATCGTGATAGAGTAGTTCGGGATAGGAGCACGGAGACACAGAGGACACGGAGAATTCTCCGAGAAGTAAATTTACTCTGTGCTCTCTGTGCCTCTGTGGTGTAAACAGGAGCGTTCCTATGCGCCGATGGTTTCATAGCCTCCAGGCCCAGCTCTTCCTCTGGGCCGTCCTGCCCGTCACTTTTGCCCTCCTCGCCCTGGCCTTCACCGGGGTCTACGCCCATCAGCAGGCGATGCGGGATTTCGTCGCCGAGCGGGATCTGGCCATGGCGCGGCTGGCGGCTCGGATCATCGAAGACGGCCTGGCCCACGGCACCATCGCGCCGGATGGGAGCCGACTGGCAACGTGGCTACCGTCCCTGGTCGGTGAGCCAATCGACCGGGTGACAGTGATCGTTGTGGATGGGACGGGCCGGACGCTTTTCCATCCCGACCCCGAACAGGTGGGGGTGGACTTTTCCAATCAACCGGGAGTGGCTGAGTCTCAAGGTGGGCAGGAGGGGTTCATCATCGCTGAGGGAACGCAAGGTCCCCTTCTGGTGGCCTTCACCCCCGTCCGCGGCACCGATTGGACGGTGCTGGTGGAGGAGCCGGTGGAGGGACTCATCGGCCCCATCCTCCGCTTCTCCGGGCTGGCACCGATCGTCGCCCTCGCGGCCGGATTGCTCTCGCTACTGGTCCTCACCTTTGGCTGGACCACCATCGTCCGCCCCCTGCAGGCGCTGGCGCGGGCCGCCGAGCAGGTCTCATGGGGGGACGACTCGGCCATCGCCCGGCCTGTCGGCGGCGTGCAGGAGGTGCAGGACCTCCATCGGGCGCTGGCGGAGATGGTCGCCCGCATCCGGGGATACGAGGCTGGGATGCGGGACTACCTGGGAGCAGTCTCCCGTGGGCAGGAGGAGGAGCGGGCCCGGCTGGCGCGCGAACTGCACGACGGGCCGGTACAAGCGCTTATCGCACTGGGGCAGCAGGCGGAGATGGCCCGTCGACTCCTCGAACGGGGCGAGTCGGTCGAGGCCGCGGCCCTTTTGGAGGCCCTGCGTCAGCAGGGGATGGAGACCGTCGACGAACTTCGCCGCCTGATCTCCGCCCTGCGGCCTGCGTACCTGGAAGACCTGGGGTTCCTCCCCGCCCTGGAGTCGCTGGTCCGCGAGGCCGACCAACGGTCCGAAGCACGCGTGCGGCTGATCCACGAGGGGATCGTCCGCCGGTGCGATCCGGAGGTGGAACTGGCCGCTTACCGGATCGCCCAAGAGGCGTTGACCAACGCCCTTCAACATGCCCACGCGCAGAACATCACCATCCGCGTCCGCTGCGACGAGGAGGGAATCACCCTCACGGTCGAGGACGACGGAGTGGGGTTTACTCTGCCGCCACGGCCGGACATCCTCACCCGACAGGGGCACTTCGGGCTGGTCGGGATGCAGGAGCGAGCGACGCGCCTGGGGGGTCGCCTGCTCATCGACACCGCACCTGGTCGGGGCACCCGGGTCGTCGTCCATTTTCCCCCACACCCGCCCACCTCCGAAAGAAGCCTCACCGAGGCGGCATAGGGAACTCCGCATCCTCCGCCCCTCCTTAAGCCGTTCCTCCCCTGTCGATCCCCGCCAAATGGCCCTCCTTCCTACTTTCAACACATGGTACACTCGTGACAAATACGTGAAGGAGAGTAGGAAGATGAAGACAGGTTTATGGATCGGGATCGGCATCGGGGTTGTGATCGTGCTCGTTCTCAGTGGACTGGCCCTGGGTGGCGCGCTCATCGCCCGCCAGTTGTGGACCCCGGCGATGATGTCGACGGAAGGCCCTGGTTACGCACAGCCCGGAAGTGTCTGTGAGGGGTGGCGATACGACATGGGGCCGGAGATGATGGAGCAGGAAGTGACGCCTGTCCCCGCGGTCCCCTGTGGCGGATGGGGGTATCTGCAAGAGGGTGAGAACGCGGTGGAGCCCATCTCCATCGAGCAGGCCCGCGCGGTGGCAGAGCGGTACGTCGCCAGCCTGGGCTACCCCGACCTGGAGGTTGCCGAAGTGATGGAGTTCGAGCGCAACTTCTACGTCATCGTCCGCGAGCCGGATACCGGCGTTGGGGCGATGGAACTTCTGATCGACAAGTGGACCGGGGCGGTGGGGCCGGAGATGGGGCCGAATATGATGTGGAACGGTAAGTATGGGATGCACGGCCGCGGCGGCGGATGGATGATGGGCGGCAACGCACCGGTCACGAACGCGATCTCCGCCGAAGAGGCCCTCCAGATCGCTCAGCGATGGTTAGATACCTATCGGCCGGGATTGACGCTCGAAGAGCACGCTACCCCCTTCTACGGCTACTACACCATCCACACGCTGGAGAACGGCGAGATCGAGGGAATGCTCAGCGTCCACGGCACCACCGGTCAGGTCTGGTACCATACCTGGCACGGGGAGTTCGTCCGGATGATCGAGGAAGGACACGAGGATTGATCCGTCGGGATGGACCACAGGGGCCGATCAGGACGAACTTGGTGGGAAAGCCGCGGGTACCACGGCCCGGTAGTTGCGGGATCACTGAAGGCACTGAAATGTTGAGGGTGCTGACGCTTGTGGGACGAGTGAGCCGTCCTTGTCCTGAAAAGTCTTCAGTGCCCTCACCCTTTCAGTGTCTTCAGTGCTCTCACCCCTTCAGTGATCTCAGTGATCCCGGGCCCCCTCGACCGTCTCCTCGGCCAGGCGGGCGACGACCCGGTGGAGGTCCCGTGTCTCCTCCAGCGCCCACCGCTGCCGATCGGCGCCGGTCCCTTCGCGGATGATGGTCCGGGCGTAGGCAAGGGCCTTCCGGCTCTCCAGATCCTCAGCCACGTCGTCCAGCCATTCCAGCAACGGGGCCACCCACTCCGCCGCGGTGCGGGCGGGCCGATCGGCCCACAGGAGCAGGCGGGCCTTCAGGCCGTACCGGGCCGCCTGCCACCGACCAATCTCCACTCCGAAGCGGGGCAGGGGAGGGGGCTCCGGCTCCCGCGCCAGTTTCACCGCCAGCGCCTGCACCCACGCCGCCAGACAGACCGTTTCCTCGATCCGGGTGGGCATGTCGGGGATGCGCACCTCCAGCGTGGGCACGTGGGGGTTGGGGCGGGCGTCCCACCAGATGAAACTGGGGTCGGCCAGCATCCCCTCGGCGACGAGCCGGTCGATGGTCCGCCGGTACGCCGACCACGAGCCGAACCGGGGCGGCAAGCCCGTGCGCGGCAGGGCGGCGAAGAGGGCGATGCGGTAGGAGCAGAGGCCGGTGTCCCGCCCCTCGAAGAAGGGAGAGTTGGTGGAGAGGGCCAGGAGAAAGGGGAGGTAGGGCCGCATCCGGTCCATCACCCGGATCCGCAGGTCGGGGTCGGCGATGCCGACGTGGATGTGGAGGCCGAAGGTGACCAGCCGCCGCCCCACCTCCTGGAGTTCCCCCGCCAGCGCCGCGTACCGTCCTCCATGCGTCACCTGCTGCTCGGTCCAGCGGGAGAAGGGATGGGTGCCTGCAGCGACCAGCCTCAACCCCAGGCTGCGGGCCAGTTCCGCTGCGTCCCGTCGCATCCGGCGGACCTCCGAGCGCAGTTCCTCCACGGTCCGGCAGACGCGGCTGTTAGCCTCCACCTGGGATTGCAGGAACTCCGCCCGCACCTCCTCCACGCCGTCCTCCAGGTCCTTCTCCAGGATGGCGTGGATCGTCGAGCGGAGTTCCCAGGTCTGGGGATCGACGACCTGGTACTCTTCCTCTACCCCCAGGTCGAACGGGCCGTTGGTCGTCAGGGCAGATCCCACTCCGTGATCACCATCCGATGGTCGGATGCCAGCGAGTCTGGGACCGATGCGTCGAGGGGGTGCAGCCCCCGGCCCCAGACGAAGTCGATGCGGTTCCGGGGCTCGATCGCCGGGGAGGTGGGGGCGGGGTCGACCCCCAGGGCGACGAACGGGTCGACGAATCCCGCCCCCACCAGGCGGGCGTAGACGGGCGAATCCGGCGTGGAGTTGAAATCGCCGCCCAGGAGGGCGGGGGACCTATCTCCGATAAAGGCCAGGGCGTCGGTCAACTGACGGGCCCGCTCCTCCGGCTTCAGCCCCAGCCAGATCCCGTAGGCGTCCACCTCCTCGTCCCCCACCCGCAGCCGGGCGTGGACGATCCCGGTCTGCTCCAGTTCGCTGGTCAGGAGCGCGCCGTCGGCGGTGACGATGGGGAAGCGAGTGAGGAGAGCGATGCCGGAGAGGTTCTCCAGGGTGGGTTGAAAGACGACGTGCATCCCCAACCGGCGGGCCAGCCACAGTCCATTGTCGACCCCGTAACTGGTGATGCGGCACGCGTCCACCTCCTGGAGCATCACCACGTCCGCCCCGCTCTCCTCAATGGTCCGGGCGATCTCCTCCAGTGTGAGTCGCCACGTTGTGTTGTAGCCGTAGTGCATGTTGTACGTGCCTACGTGCAGCGGGCCGGATTCGCGGTAAGCCACCGGGCGGGGCCAGGCGAAGGCGAGGGTGAGGAGGAGGGTCAGGGCTGCGGGAAGGAGGGAAAGGGGGCTCCAGGTCGCAGCAGGTCTCAGGGTTTCAGGTCGGGTGGAGCGGAGGGCAGGGAGGAGAGCGATGAGACCGGCAACGAGGAGCACCGGCTGGCCCATTCCCCGGAAGGCAGGAATGGTGTAGGGGTAGGTGAAGGTGAAGGCGAACGCGAAGTTCAGCACGAGGAACAGCAGGAAGCCCAACGCCAGCCCGCCAGGGGTGGGGGCTCGACCGCTGCGGAACAGGGACACGAGGAGGAGGTACTGGCCCAGCAACAGTCCCGCCAGCCCGATCCATCCCCCGACCCACCGACCAGCCGCCAGTCCGACCAGGCCCAGCACGAGGAGCAGCAGCCCACCCAACGCGCCCCGAAAGAGCCGAAGGGCCCCTCGCCGCACCGGCTCGATCAGCGGCAGGAGGGTCACCGCCATCAGGAGCGGTGCGACGACCTCATAGCCCGTCCCGCTCCAGCGGGCGACCCCGTTGGGGAAGTCCAGCAGCGAGGTCTCCAGGAACAGCAGGCTACCGACCGCCAGCCCCTCGATCCAGCCGGAGGGGTGGTCCTGGGGGCTTCCGCCGCCGGTCCCCAAGCCCCCTCCCTGCTGGGCCCGTCGCCCGGCGATGATGACGCCCACCGCCAGCGCCGTCTGCACCGGCAGCCACCACGGCCGCAGGGCCAGGTCGAAGGTGTCGCCCGCGGTGCGGAGAAACTGATCGGCGGCCAGGGCGAGGATCAGCGCGGGGGCCAATCGGCGGGGGTGGTGGCGGGCGAGGGTGGAAAGGTACAGCCCCGCGGCGCCGATGACGACGATGCTCGACCACAGTCGGATCGTCGGCTGGTTGATCGTCACCGGGATGCGGGCCAGCGCGGCGATGGAGGCTGTCGTCAGGAGCAGGGAGGCCCCGCGCTCTCGACGGCGGACCGCCGCCAGCGGGGTAAGGAAGGCGAGGATCACCGCCAGGAGGATCCCCCCGGCCGCGGTCAGCGGGATGACCTCCTCGAAGATCGTGTCGTAGATGACGCCGAACAGGACGGAGAAGAGGACGCGGACGGACTGGAGCAAGAACAGCAGAACGGCAGCCGCCTCAAGGGTCCGGGGCAGACGGGCCTCGTGCATCGCTCACCTCCGTCCTTGGTTCTAACCGTAGAGACACAGAGGGCACAGAGAATCCTCCCCAATATTTCTAGAACTCTGTGCCCTCTGTGCCTCTGTGGTTCATAACAGACCGACCTGGCTGTAATCTCCCAGGTTCATCTTGAACGCCTTCGGCTTCATCGGCGACCGGTTCAGGGTCACGTTCCGTCCGATCAGGCTGTCCTGGATACGGGCCGGGATGTCCCGAATGACGGAGTGTTCGAGGACGATGGATCGCTCGATCTCGCTGTTCTCGATGACCACGTCGTGATAAATGGAGGTGAACGGGCCGATGTAGGAGTTGACGATGCGCGACCGTCGGCCGATGATCGTCGGCCCGCGGATGACGCTGTTGATGATCTCCGCGCCTTTCTCCACCGTCACCCGGCTATCCACCTCCGAGTCCCGGTCTACGTACCCCTCGACGGCCGGCTCCAGTTCCTCCAGGACCAGGCTGTTGGCCTCCAGGATGTCGCCGGGACGGCCGGTGTCGATCCACCAACCGCGGTGGACGTAGGGATACACCTTGTAGCCGTGGTCTACCAGCCATTGGATGGCGTCGGTGATCTCCAGTTCGCCCCGCCAGGAGGGCTTGATCTCCGCCACCGCCTCGTGGATGTGGTGGTCGAACATGTAGATGCCCACCAGCGCCAGGTCGGACGGCGGGTCTTTGGGCTTCTCGATCAGGCGGACGACCTGCCCATCCTCGTTCAGTTCCGCCACGCCGTACTGCTCCGGGTGCTCGACCCGGGTGAGCACGATCTGGGCGTTCCAGTCCGACTCCTGGAACTGGCGGACCAGGTCGGTGATCCCGCCCTGGATGACGTTGTCGCCCAGGAACATCACGAAGGGATCGTCCTCCAGGAAGTCCTGGCTGACCTTGACCGCGTGGGCCAGGCCCAGGGGTTGGTCCTGATGGATGTAGGTGACCTGGATGCCCCAGCGGCCGCCCCGCCCGACGGCCGTCTTGACCTCCTCCGCCGTGTCGCCGACGACGATCCCGATCTCGGTGATACCCGCGTCGCGGATCGCCTCGATGACGCGGAAGAGGACGGGCTTGTTAGCGACGGGGATCAGTTGTTTGGCCCGGGTGTAGGTCAGGGGGTAGAGACGGGTGCCCTTGCCTCCGCTGAGGATGAGACCTTTCACGGTAAACCTCCCTCCTAATCCGAAATGTAGGGTTCAAGATTCGGAGTTAGCGGTAGTAGCCGCCCAGGGTGACGTCCACCGGGGCGTTGGTGAGGACGGCGCCGACGACGCGGACGTGGACCCGCTCCAGGAGCTCCTTGGCCCGTTGCGCGTGCTCCCTGCGGGTGTGCCCCGCCCTTACCACCAACAGCACGCCATCGACCTTTGTGCCCAGCACCGCGGCGTCGGTGACGGCGATCACCGGGGGCGCGTCAAAGAGGACCAGGTCGGCCCGCTCCCGCAGGACGCCGATCACCTCCTCCATCCGATGCGACCCCAGCAGGTCGGCCGGGTTGGGTGGGGTGGGGCCGCTGGGGAGGAGGAGCAGATTCTCCACCCCGGTCTCCATCAACGGCGGCTCCTCCAGCGCTTCCTGTTCGACGAACATCGTGGTTAACCCCCGGTTGTTGGGGATCTCGAAGATCTCGTGCAGGCTGGGCCGCCGGAGGTCGGCGTCCACCAGAATCGTGCGCCGCTCCCCCTGGGCCATCGTCACGGCCAGGTTGGCCAGGGTGGTGGACTTCCCCTCGCCCGGCGCGGCGGAGGTGACCACCAGGGTCTCAATGGGCTTGTCCAGCCCAGCGAAGGTCAGATTGGTCCGCAACGTCCGGTACGCCTCCGCCGCCGGGGAGCGGGGGTCGGTCAGGGTGATCAAATCGGGTTTTGGGCTCATACTCCGTACTCCGTTCTACGTTCTGTGTTGCATTAGTCGGCAGGGGGCACTGTCCCCAGGACGGTGATGCCGATCCACTGCTCCACGTCGCGGGGGGTGCGGATGATGCCGGATTCGACCCACTCCAGGAAGAAGATGACCACCGCGGCGATCAGCAGGCCGAAGAGCGCCCCAGCGACCAGAACGATGGCCATGCGGGGAGGCCAGGCCTGAGAGTAGGTGGGCTCGTCCCGCAGAACCGCCCCCACGCGGTCCTCCTTCCGCAGCCGCTGGTTCTCGCTATCCCGCCATTCCACCAGCAACGTAGCCCACGTCCGCGCGATGCGGTTGGCCTGCTCGCCGTCGGTGTCTTCGATCTCGATCTTGATGACCATCCGGTCGTCCTCGGCGGCGAACCGGGCGTTGGCGCGCAACTGCTGGGGGGTCATATCCAGCCGCAGCCGGTCGATGACCTGCTGGGCCCACTTGTTGGAGTCGGCGACGGTCATATACGACCGAAGCAGGGTCTTGGCCGACTGGGTCAGCCCGAAGTCAGGTCGGGCGGGCTGGATGACCACCTCCACGGTCGACTGGTAGACGGGCGTCTGCAGTTTTGTGAAGCCGACCGCACTCACGACCGTCGCCACGACGGCGACCAGGATGATCCACCACCGCTTTCGCAGAATGCCGACGATCTGCCCAAGTTCCACGGGTACACCTCCTCAGGATCGGCGGTTATTGTACCACAATCGGGGGCGAAGACCAACCGGGCGACCCGACCTTCGGACGGAGATCCGCCTCCCTCCCCTGCGCCCCCCACCACGTCCGAACCTCAGCACGTTCTGGGGTTCGGACAAGGGTTCAGACATACCCAATTCGCCCCGCCGTAAACAGGCGGGGCGGATCAGGTGTGTCCGAACTCCTGTCTAAACCCCAGCAGGTTACCTTGTCATTCTTCCTCTTCTGTGTTACACTCTTCCTTTGCCTAAATCCGAACGAACCAAGGAGCCGTGATGTTTGGAAGGTGGCTGGCTCGTGCAACCGTTGTCGCCTTGACCGTCTCTCTTTTCATCGTATCGACAGGCTCCCTCCTAGCCGCTCCACCGGCCCAGGAGGACCAGATCGCTATCTTCTTCCCCGCCGACAACGCGGTCGTCAGCGGGGTGGTGGAGATCGTCGGCTCGGTGACCCATCCCAACTTCGACCGGTACAGCCTCTATTACGCCCCCGGCCCGGCTCCCACGGCCCAATCCGTCTGGACCCCCATCGTCCTCGACGTGCGGACGCCTGTGGTCAACGATGTGCTGGCTACATGGGACACGACAGCGCTGACGGGGGACGGTCAACGGGTCGTGCCGGACGGGGTCTACACCCTCACGCTGGTCCGCTGGCGGCAGGGAAGCACGTCCCCCGACCAGGTCTTCGTCCGCAACATCACCGTCCGCAACGAGGGGGTCGAAACGCCCACTCCTACTCTCACCCCCCTGCCGACTCCCGTCCCGATGACGCCGACTCCCGTCCCCATCGAACAGCCGCCTACGGCCACGCCCCGTCCCACCCCCACCCTGGGACCCGGGGAGACCCCCCCGCCCCCTGGGGAGAGCGAGAAGGACGGAGAGACCCCCTTCGATCTAAGCGTCGCCCGCGCTGCCTTCCTGCGCGGTGTCCGCATCACTCTGCTCCTCTTCGGCCTCTGGGGGCTGTACGTCGCGGGCAAGATCGGCTTCCGCTACTACCTGCGGACCTATCGCACCCGCCCCCCAGGCCAGGGCTGACCGACGTTGGCGGGGAAAGACAGCACCGCCCTCTGCGGCGAACGGGATCGGGAACGTGATGCCCGAGGTAGAGACCTATCTCATCGTGGGTTTGGGTAACCCTGGCCCCCACTACGCCCGCAATCGCCACAACACCGGCTTCCGCTGCCTGCGCCGCCTGGCAAAGGCCCACGGATTGGAGTTCCGCAGCCGGAAGCGGGCCCGGGTCGCCAGCGGGACCATCGCCGGAAGGTCCGTCCTGCTGGTGCGGCCGCGCACGTTCATGAACGAAAGCGGCCAGGCCGTCGCCCCTTTGGTCCGTTTCCACCAGGTGCCACTGGACCGACTGCTGGTGATCTACGACGATATGGACCTTCCCCTGGGCACTCTTCGCCTCCGCCCCAAGGGAGGCAGCGGTGGCCACCGGGGGATGCAGTCGATCATCGACGCGCTGGGGAGTCCGGACTTCCCCCGCCTGCGAATCGGCATCGGCCGCCCACCGGAGGGGATGGACCCCGCCGACTACGTCCTGCAGGACTTTTCCCCCGAAGAGGAACCGGTCATCGAAGAGGCGCTGGAGCGGGCCGTCGCCGCCGTCGAGACCTGGCTAACCGAGGGAATCGACGAGGCGATGTCCCGGTTTAATACCGTCGAAGAGGGATGAACGTCTCTGGACTCCTCGCCCGGTTCCGCGGTCTGCCCGCCTACCGCCGGTTGCTGGAGGACCTGGAGCGGGAGGGAGCCGTCCCGCCGTTGGGCCTCCTCCGCGCCGCTCGACCCGCGATCCTGGCAGCCCTCGCACGCGACCTGGGCCGGCCGCTCCTCGTCGTCGTCGGGAGCGTCGAGCGGGCGCGCACCCTCCACGAGACCCTCCGCCACTGGCACCCGCAGCCCGAGCAGGTCCTCCGCTTCCCGGAGCCCCCTGTCCTCTTCTACGAGCGCGCCCCCTGGCCCCGCGAGACCCCTTCCACCCGCGTGGCGGTCCTGGCCCGGTTGGCCGCCGGGGAGGGAGGGCTGGTCATCGTCGCCTCCGTCCGCGCCCTGATGCAGCCCACCCTCTCCCGCCGCGCCCTCCGTCTGGGCACCCACACCATCCGGGTCGGACAGACCCTCGATCTGGAGCAGACGGTCCGCCGGTGGACCGGCCTGGGGTACGACCCGGTCAGCGTCGTGGAGGGGCCGGGCCAGTTCAGCCACCGGGGCGGCATCCTGGACATCTACCCGCCGACCGAACCCTATCCGGTGCGCATCGAACTGTTCGGCGAGGAGGTTGAATCCATTCGCACCTTCGACCCCGCCACCCAGCGGTCGCAGACCCGTCTGGAATCGGTGACCGTCCCCCCGGCTCGGGAGCCCCTCCCCCGCTACGGCCCCCGCGTCGCCGAGGAACTGACCGGATGGTTCGAGGCCGACCACCCGCCCGAGGTCGCCGAGGAACTGGCCGGTCACCGGGTGGCCCTGACGACGGGCGTCGCCTTTCCCAGCCTTGAGTTCTACCTCCCCTACTTCTATCATCCCCTCCCCTGCCTGCTGGACCACCTGCCGGCTCACGGGCTGCTGGCGGTGGACGACCCGGTGGAACTGGCCGAGACGTGGGCCGATCTGGAGGAGCAGGCGGTGAGTCTGCGGGAGACGGCAGAGCGGAGCGGGGAACTGCCCCCGGATTACCCACTCCCCTACCTGACCTGGGACGATTGGCAGGAGCGGGTGACGGACCGCCCCTTGCTGGTGCTGGGGCACGGGGAGGAGGAGGCGCCGTCCGACCTTTCCTCCCACTTCGAGCCCGGCCCCCGCTACGGCGGTCGGCTGCGGGAGATGATGGACGACGTGGAGATCGCGCTGCTGGAGGGGGAGCAGGTCGTCGTCGCCAGCCGTCAGGCGCGCCGACTGGCGGAGGTCTGGGCCGAGGAGCACGAACCCATCCAGCCCGTGGAGGCCTTATGGGATCCGCCGCAGGCCGATCTCACCTTCGTCCAGGGGCCGTTGGAGGAGGGGTGGGTGCTGCGGGGGCTGGACCCGACGGCGGGTCCGCCCGGCCTGCGTCTCCTGACCGACGCCGAGATCTTCGGCTGGCGGATGCCGGAGCCCCGCCGCCCCATCCGCCGCCGCCGACCCGCCCCTGAGTCCCTCTACGCCGACCTCACCCCTGGCGACTACGTGGTCCACGTGGACTACGGGATCGGCATCTTCCGGGGGCTGGTGACCTACACGATGGAGGGGCAGGAGCAGGAGTACCTCCTGGTGGAGTACGCCGGGCGGGATCGGCTCTATGTCCCGGTCTATCAGGCCGACCGGCTCACCCGGTATGTGGGCGCAGACGACCGGCCCCCGAGGTTGAGCCGGCTGGGCACCGCCGACTGGTCCCAGGCGAAGGCCCGTGCCCGCCGGGCGATCGAGGAGGTGGCCCGCGAACTGCTGGAACTGTACGCCCTCCGGGAAGTCACCCCCGGCCACGCCTTCAGCCCCGACACCCCCTGGCAGGCGGAACTGGAGGCCTCCTTCCCCTACCTGGAGACCCCCGACCAGGCCCGGGCCATCGCCGAGGTCAAGGCGGATATGGAACGGCCCCGTCCGATGGACCGGCTGGTCTGCGGCGACGCGGGCTACGGCAAGACGGAGGTCGCCCTGCGGGCCGCCTTCAAGGCGGTGATGGACGGCAAGCAGGTCGCCATCCTCGTCCCCACCACCGTCCTGGCCCAGCAGCACTACACCACCTTCCGCCACCGCCTCGCCCCCTTCCCGGTCACCGTGGAGATGCTCTCCCGCTTCCGCACCCCCGCCGAGCAGGCCCGCATCCTGAAGGGCCTGCGGGAAGGGACGGTGGACATCGTCATCGGCACCCACCGGCTGCTGCAGAAGGACGTGGAGTTCAAGGACCTGGGGCTGGTGATCATCGACGAGGAGCAGCGGTTCGGAGTGACCCACAAGGAGCGGCTGAAGAAGATGCGCACCGAGGTGGACGTGCTGACGATGACCGCCACCCCCATCCCCCGCACCCTCTACCTCTCCCTGACCGGCGTGCGCGACATCAGCATCATCGAGACCCCACCGGAGGAGCGGCTGCCCGTCTCCACCTACATCGGCCGGTACGACCCCCAGGTGGTGCGGCGCGCGATCTTGCGCGAACTGGAGCGGTCGGGACAGGTCTTCTACGTCCACAACCGGGTGCAGACCATCGAGGGGGTCCGCCAGCGGCTCCAGCGGCTGGTGCCGGAGGCCCGGATCGAGGTCGCCCACGGGCAGACGCGGGAGCGGGATCTAGAGCGGGCGATGCTCCGCTTTGTCTCCGGTGAGGTGGACGTCCTCCTCTGCACCAGCATCATCGAGAGCGGGCTGGACATCCCCAACGCCAACACCCTGATCGTCGAGCAGGCGGAGCGGTTTGGCCTGGCTCAGTTGTATCAGTTGCGGGGCCGGGTGGGGCGGGGGACGCGGCGGGCCTACGCCTACTTCTTCTACACCCCTGGCCGCCTCACCGAGGAGGCCCGCCAGCGGTTGGAGACGATCCGTGAGGCCGGCGGGCTGGGGGGCGGGTACGCCGTAGCGATGCGGGACCTGGAGTTGCGGGGGGCCGGGGAGATCCTGGGCACGCGCCAATCCGGTCACATCGCCGCCATCGGCTTCGACCTCTACACTCGGTTGCTGACCCGCGCGGTGGAGGAACTGCGCGCCCGCCGAGAAGGGAAGCCGCCACCGCCGGAGCCCCTCAGCGAGATCCGGCTGGACCTGCCGCTTCAGATGGGCCTCCCGCCCGAGTACATCCCGGACGTCAACCTCCGGCTGCGGATGTATCGACGGCTGGCCCACCTCGCCACCATCAAACAGATCGAGGAGATGGAGGCGGAACTGGCCGACCGGTTCGGTCCCTTGCCCCCTCCCGCCCGTAACCTGATATGGGGGCTACGGATCAAGGTGCTGGCGCGGGAGGCGGGCGTGCGCACCGTCCTGCGGGAGAACGATCAGTTGGTCCTCCACGCCCCGTGGCTGGAGCGGGCCAACCGAAGGCGGGTACAGGCCCGCCTGAAGGACCTGGCCCACGTCGGTCGGCGGGAGGTCCGGTTCCCCCTGACGAAAGGCTGGCAGACGCGGCTACAGACGGTCCTGAAGCGGCTGCGGCTGGCGAGGGGATAAGGTGTGGGGTGACGGTCACCCCTACAGTGACCGTCACCCCATATTTCTCCTACGGACTCACCATGACGATCGGCAGGTAGACCGGCATGGGCACATCCAATGGCCAGAAGTAGGCCTGCCCTTCACCCGGCTCGCCGTTGTAGTCCACGATCATCACACCCACTGGCCGGGTCTCCCGGTAGCCGTCTAGGTCGGAGATGCCCACATAGTAGTCGGTATCAGGTGCCCCTGGCCCGGGGTCTCCTGGATCGCCTGTCTCATAATCCCACCAGAACGGCGGCTTGGCGTAGTCGAACGAACCCGCAGCAGTTACATCGAAGTTGCCGTCGTAGTCGAAGCCGAACAACTGGAAGTCGAAGTCGGTATCGGTGAGACCCTGCCAGGAGGCAGGCAGGTACCACTCCATGAAGCCGGTGTTGTAGTCGGTGTAGATGAAGTAAGGACTGCCGAGGTAGAGTGTGAACGTCGCCAGGTCCAACTGGGCCACGATCCACATGTCGTTGTCGTCTCTGCCGGTGAAAGCTCCGTAGTTCCAGTTGAAGTTTACCAGGTCCCACGTGCCGTCCTGGTCCACATCCAAGTACAGATCGAACTCGGCAAAGTAGGGCTGCGGGGTATGCCAGGAGCCCCAGACGTTGATCGCGGGGATGAAGATGTCGCCATAGGAGCCGCTGGACCATCCGTAGTCCATCCCGAACAGCCGCACGTCCCCCTCGTCCCCCACGTCTGTCTCGTTCCCATCCACCGCGTAGACCGGGTAGACCCACAGGCTAGAGGTGATGGGACCTTCGTGGTGGAGCTCGAAGTGGGCCTGATCAGCGATAGGCCCAAAGGTCGTATCCACCTCCCGCGGCTCCAGCCGGCTGTAAGGCTGCGGCACCAGGTAGAAGGGGACCCGCAGGGTGTCCGTGGGGCTCGTCGTATCTGCGAGGGTGACGTAGCCGTAGTATTCCTCTAATTGCCGATAATCGAAAGGCAACTGGGTCGCGTCGATGGAGAGAGCAACCGGGAAGGAGGCGATACCGTTGGCCGGGACCGTCACCGTGACCGGCACGTTGAGCGAGACGCCAGTGGTGAAGGAGTCCGTACCGAAGGACCAGGTGACCGAGAAGGTCTGGGTGGCGGTGTAGAAACTTCGCAGAGTGATGTGCTTTATGTCGGTGTAGGCATCGGCGTTGATGGGAATGACGCCCCAGTTGAGGCTCACCAGGTTGGGATCGCCGATGGCCACCGTGTCCGCGGTCACCGCCCGGTAGGCATCCACCCGGCCGGCTCCCTGGATCGGCACCACCGATCCATCCACCAGGTCCACGGCGGTGTTCATCATCGCTGCCTTGATCTGCTCYGGGGTCCAGAGGGGGTGAGCCTGGCGCACAAGCGCRGCGACGCCRGCCGCGTGTGGYGAGGCCATMGAGGTRCCGCTGTAACTGACGCCGCCGTCACCTGTCCCCACAGCCGCRGCRAAGATACCYACGCCAGGCGCGGTGATGTCGGGCTTGAGGTAGGAGTCGAAGCCGCGCGGACCACGAGAKGTGAAGGTGGCGGCCGAGTCGGCCGGCGTGTAAGGATCTGGCACGGTGCTGGGATCGTCCTCAGCGGAGATGATCACCGTCTCCCCATCGGCGGGGATGAGGTTCACACCGTCGTCATGGGCGATGAAGCCGGCGGGGATGTCCACGGGATCGCCGATCATTGTCACCCGACTGTTGCCCTGAGCCGCGTCGTTGAAGATGATCGCTCCGATAGCCCCCAGGGCGGCGGCGTTGTTGACCTTCGCGGAGAAGGTGCAGCCGCCTCGCTGGATCAGCGCGACCGTTCCCGTGAGGGCGTTCGAGGCGATCCCGCCGATGGAACAGAGAGTGTCGGTCGTGGTGATGTTGCCAACGTAGGAGAGGGTGGCGGTGACCGTCTGAGTGAAGTGGCCGGTGTTGTTGTCGAAGGCCGGCGGCTGGTAGATGATGTTGGTCTGGGTCGTGTAGGTCGTGCCCGAGATGTTGATGGTGGGGCCCGTAGCGTAGCCGGTGGTGCTGGCGGCCACAGCGATGGCCGAGTCGGCCGCAGCGGGGGTGCCTACGATGTAAGGAGTGTCTCCCGCGTTACCGGCGGACGTGACGACGACCACCCCCAGTGCCGAGGCGTTGTTGACAGCGACCAGCTCGGGGTCGCTGGGGTCGTTGGGACCGTAGTCGGCGCCCAGCGACATGTTGATCACGTCCACATGGTCGGACATGTCCCCGTCGCCGTTGGGGTCCATCGCCCACTCGATGGCATCGATGGCCAGTTCCGTGCAACCCGTGACATCCCCGAAGACCTTCAGAGCGTAGAGGCTTGCCCCCGGTGCCACGCCTTGACCGATCGCCCCCGGTACGCCAACGCCGGCCGCGGTGGAGGCCACGTGCGTGCCGTGCCCGTTCAGGTCCAGCGGGTCGGGATCAGGAGAGGGGACGGGAGAACCACCGTAGCACGGGTCGTAATCCACCCCGGCGAAGTCGTACCCGCCGATCACCTTCGCCGTGGGGAAAGAACCCGGCTCTATGACCGTGGGGTCATCGCCAGAATAATCGGCCGGGTCACCGCTCCCGCCCAGGGCTGCGTGGTAATAATCGATCCCTGTGTCGATCACGGCGATGGTGACCCCGGTGCCATCGTAGCCCAGCAGGTTCCAGACGTCATCGGCGTTGATGAGGGGGACGCTGATGCTCAGGTCGATCTCGTGGCGCGGCGCGCGGTGAATCCCCTTAACACCCGGTAGGGCACGGATCTCGGAGAGCCGGTTTACGGGCACCCGCACCAGGAACCCATTGTAGACCTTTGTGTAGCGGGAGATCACCCGGGCACCCAGGGCTTCCAGCATAGGTTGAAGGACATCCTGAACCCGTCGGAGCCGATCCAGGTAGTCCCGCTGCCCCGCCTGGGTTCGCATCGCCTCACTGCGCGCGTACACGGCAGCCAGCGGCGCCAGATCCAGCTCCACAATCACGGAGATCTCCTCGCCTACGAAGGGTTCCAAAGCGCGGGGAATCCGGCCACCGCTGCGGGCGATGAACTCCTCGATCGTCATCCCCCCCTCGAACTCGGCGATGATCTCCGGGGGAACCTCCTGCAGATGAGCAGGAGGCATCCTTGCGGGACGCTCCACGACGGGCGGCTGCCCCTGGGCCAGCGTCACTCCGGGGGTCGCCAGGAGAAGACCGACGACCGTCAAGAGGCTCAACCATGCAGGGATCCTTCTCATACTTTTCCTCCTTTGCTCAGGTGCTGCAGCGTCTCTGAAGAAACTGGCACTGAAAGAGAAACGTTAGAAACACATATCCTCGACAGTTCGTCCGCAACCTCACCTCCTTTCCCCAAAAGATAAGCAGGTATGTGGTGGAACGATCTACTGGTAAGTTAGTAGAGATTTGGACCGCCCCCATCGTTATGCGGGAAAAGCCTTACTTGATGATCCCTTGCACATGCCTGGAGGGGCATTTCGAACGGGATGGCAACCTGGTAAAGGATGTGCACCGCGTGGATGTACTCTGTACGCCGGAGAGAACTTTGCCCATACCCCGCCCTCGAGGAGAGGATCCCGCTCGGCGCCGTCATAGGGAGACGGCTCCAGGCCTTGTACTGCAAGAGAATAGCATATCTAGCCGTTCACGTCAAGCCAAATCGCACTTTAATTACAAAATTTTAAGGTTTTCCTCGCTCTCGCACGGGGAGAGGCCACCAGCCGATGGAGCAACAGGTGATCCATTCGCCGCACGACCTGTCGGTTTCATTAAAAGCCGTAACGGGGAAAGGTGAGGACTCTGTGCCACCGCGTCCTGGAACACAGTGCCTCATCACAAATCGGTATTACCTCCCGCTAATACGCAGCGGGAAACTGAGTGCCCTATCCGGTGGGGACTCCGCCCCGACGGTCACGGGCAGTCGTTCTCCGTCCGGACCGTAGAGACCCACACGGACCTGATACACTCCAGCGGGCAGGCCGGGCAGTGGGTGGGGATCGACGATCACTTCGCCCGAAACCCACGTATGTGTGGGACGCATCCCCAGGACAGGCCAGCCGTCGTGCTGCGCTGCCAGCGGAGACGGTGCGTCCGGCGGGGCGATGTGCACGAAGACAGAACGCGGAGTCTCATCCGTGGAGCCTGCCCTCCAGATGAGGGTCACCGTGAAAGGCTCGCCGGACCGCACCTCCGGCGGGTCTATGCGATATCCAAGCAGAGTAGCGAAGCCCGGCCCGAAATCCGCCCCGACCGGCTCGGAGGGGATCGGCGGCTCGGTGAAGACCCGCCTCGTCTGCACAGTGACCGGTGGACCATGCCAGATCTCCCCTGCCTCCGCCCCGTCGACCCGGAGTAGGCGCACCTCTACGTCGGCCTGGAAATCCAGCACTTGGCAAGGGAACGTGAGTTGGAAATACGACCGGACGCGGTCGCCGGGGCGCAGCAGAGCCTGGGCGTCGGAAGGGGCAAGAGGGTTCTCCTCCTGATACTCCCCGACTGCAACCGCGACTCGGTACTCCCCTTCAAGGGGTTCTCGGACCTCCCAGAAGAGTTCCCCTACGATCCGCTCGCACATCGTGGCCCTGCTTTGAAAAAGGTGAACACCTAGGAGCACCAGCGGGCCGGACCCATCTCCCTCGGGATGGGCGAGGGTGAACTCCTCCGGCATCTCCGGGGGGGCCGCAGGGTGGGTGATGGTCACGGGCCGCAGGGCAACCCTCTTCGCCGACCCCGATGTGTAGAGGATCAGAATGGGGGTGTAGAGGCCGGGAGGGATGCCTGCAGGAAGATCTAAAGAGAAACGACCCAGCACAGGCTCGCCGGGCGGCCAGCGATCCGGACGGTAAGCACCGCCCGTCAGAGCGTGGTCAGCCTGCCCCCACTCAACCCCGAGCGCGTCTCGCAGACGGAAGGAGGCACGGTAGCTCCGCGCCCTGAGACGTTCCGGTGCGTCGGCCACCCACCAGACCTGGAGTTCGAGCGGGCGGTCGGCGGGATGGGGAGCGTCCGGCAACGTATATCCCCAGAGACGGAGTCCTGGCGCTACCTCTGTATTGAGACGCTCGGCGGCGGGCGGATCGGCGGGGAGATCTGGTGGATGCTCCAGCCAAAATCGGCGCACCTTCAACCCCCGGAAGTCCGGCACAGGCTGTTCCTGCCCCACATCCTCCAGCAAAGTCTCTACCAAGCCAGTGGGATCGGTCACGTTGTCCAGCCAGGCCACCAGCCAGACACTACACGGATCGCAGGGCGTAAGAGCCACATTCAGTTGCCGAGCCACCTCGGGGTAGGTCAGGATGTGGGTGACATCCAACAACACATCGTCCGGCAAGGGTAACAGCCCCTCGTCCCCTGCATAATAGAGCCAGGCAGGGAAGACCGATCCGGTGGAAATGAGAACAACGTCGTCAGGTGCCCGGTGCGCCTGCACATAACGGGCCGCACCGCGCCAGTCCTCCCGCGCGTAGGCCAGGTCGGTCAACAGGTTCCGGTCGGCCTCCCAGAGGAAGCGGCCGTGCAGGACCGTGGCCGCTACTACGGAGAGGAGGGAAAGAGCCTGCAACCCACGCGACCGGACCCTGCCGAGGCTCCCCCAGGCGACCGCGAGGACGAGGAAGAAAGCGGGAGCGAACAGGGAGGCGTGTCGGGCGCTCCACTTGGGGATCTTCTGGTAGGCCAGGGCGATGAGGATGAGGGGAGCACCGTAGAGGAGGGGGTAGAACCCCGCCAAGAGGCGCGGGCGGGAAAGAGCCAGGGCCAGCAGGCCCGCTATCAGCATCAGACCGACGGCGACCTCGGCGGCCCCAGGGGAGAGGTATTCCATAACCACCATCCCCTCGATGGAGCGACGAAGAAGGTCCAGCGGGGGTAAGTGTCCCTGCCAATAGGTGTTGTTCAGGGGGACCATCTCCGTCGCGACCCAGACCCAGGGCAGGTAGAGAAGGACAACGACCAGGCCGGGGAGAAGAAGGCTCCTCACCCCCGCAAGCCGACGGGAGCGCAGCGCCGCCCCCACCAGCGCAAGACCGATCAGCACCTGCCCGACGAGCCAGAAACCCACCAGGCTCAGGGTGTAAAGACCGGCGAGAGTCGCGCCAGCCCACAGCCAGGCCCAGAACCGACGCTGGCCTGCGGAGGAGGCCGCGAACACCTCCAGCAACGCCACATCCGCCAGCAGGGTCCAGGCCAGCGCGGGGCCGTACATCCGGACCTCGCGGGAGGCCCAGAGGAAGGGAGGGGCTACTGTGAAGAGGAGCATCGCGGCCAGCCCACCAGCCCACCGTCCGGTGAGGCGCCAGGCCAGCCGCCCCGCGCAGGCGACAGCGAACACCCCAAAGAGAACCGAGAGCCAGCGCAGGGCGAACTCCGTCGCCCCCGCCAGAGGGATCCAAACTCGAAGCAGGAGGTAGTACAGAGGCGGGATGATCTCCCGCGCGCTGAGGGTCAGCATTTCCTGCAGGGGGACCTGCGAGGCCACCCACCAGCAGTAGGCTTCGTCGTACCACAGGCTCCATCGGTCCAGGTCCCAAGCACGCAGGACCAGGGCGAAGAGAAGCGCCAGGAGAGTCACGAAGGGCTTGTAATTGCCTCCCCGTCCATCCGCTGCGAGCCAGCGCATCAGATCTCCCTCACCCGGCGATGTCCAACACACCCACCCGTGCCAGCCGGTCAAGCCTGGGCTGGCCGAAGGAGCGGAGGAAGCCCCGCAGGTCGAACTTCGGGCCGACTTCCAGACGGAGACGGTATCGATCCCCCTCCCGCCTGCCCTCCCCCTTGAAGAGGACCCGCTTGCGAAGGGCTCTCGGCGGCAGGTCGAGGTGAAGCCGATCCCCCTCCCGCCGCAGGTTGCAGGGGACATAGCCGGCCCGCAGAAAGTCGCGCAGGCGGTGGAGGGCGTCGGGGAACCGGTCGGCCGGGAGGTCCAGTTCCATCGTGGCCCGGCTGAACCGACCCGGCTCGAAATCCTCCACCGGGGAGAGGTAGTCGAAGAACTCCTGCAGCCTGTCCCCCGCCGTGGCGAGCGCTTCGAGCAGGGCCTCGGCGTCCCAGGCGCGGAAGGCGAAGAGGGTCTCACCGTAGAGCCCCGGGGGATACCGCTTCCGGTTCTCCCCCACGGTAAAGAGACTCTCCCGTGCCGAAAGGAGGTTGTCCACCTGCTCCGGGCAGGCCTGCAGCACGCCACGCATCACCCACGCGTTCACCCATTCTGGCGGGGCACCGGCCACGATGGGAGAGAGGCACAGCCGGACGTACACCGGCTTCAGCCGTCGTTTGGCACGCACCAACTCCCGCAGGCGGGCCGGGCTGCGCCCGTCGCCGGGCGGGCGGAGGCGATGGCCGGTGATCGCCCGGCGCTGTGCGTCGGTACAGGCTCCGCACCCCAGACATCGCCCCGGTCCATCCTCATTCCCCAGGCAGTACCCCTCGTCCACCCCCTCCCGCGCCCGCCGGTACTGGCGGTAGAGGAACTCTGTGGAGACGTTGGAGCGGAGGAAGGAGAAGGCAAAGGGATAACCCAACCCCTTCTCCCCCAGAAAATCCGGCGTCCAGCGGCCGTGATCGACCATCCAGCCGCGCAGGCTCTCCCAGCAGCCAGGGGTGAGGCGCTCGTCGTAGTGGTGCCCCTGTTCGGCCAACATCAGCAGCGGCTCCAGGAGCCAGTGCCCGCCCATCGCCAGCACCTGGGAGGTGGCGTACTCGTCCCACGGGGCCGCCAGGCGGAACTCGAAGCCGCTGGTCTCGCAGATCGACTTGGTCGGGCCGAGGATGGGCTTCCACTCCTCCGGGTCGAGGAAGAGACGGTCGAACTGGAGAGGAGTGAAGGGCATCCGCACCAGGAGGCCGAAACTGAAGACGATCCGGGTGGTCGGGTGGTGACGACGGCGGAGGTCCTTCAACCAGCGGACGAAACCGCGGAACTCGGCCAGGTCGGCCTCCGTCTCGTAGCCGGTGAGCAGGTAGAACAGTTTGACCTGCCGCGCTCGCTCCCGCAGCAGTCGGTCCAGCACCCCTTCGACCATCTCCGTCGGCAGGCTCTTGTGCAGCCAGGCCCGCAGCCGTTCGCTGACCCCCTCGATCCCCAGGGTGAAGGACCGCTTCTCCGCGGCCATCTCCATCTCCAGCAGCCCGGGGGTGCGATACAAAATGTCCACCCGCTGGCTCTTCAGCCCCACCCGGTCGAAGGTGCGGCTCAGGTCGAACAGCAGCGTCAGGATGTCGCGGTGGGTGTTGAAGTTGAAACTGTACAATTCCAGCGTATCGCACCCGTGGGTCCGCTTCAGCCGACGGGCCACCGCCAGCACGTCCTCCAGCGGGACCTCCCGGTAGGGGCGTCGATCGTACCCCTCGAAGCAGAAGGTGCAGAAGGCGGGACACCCGTAGGTGATCTGAAGGCGGGCGGTCCCCGCCTCGGGACCGGGGAGGAGCGGGTAGTCCACCGGCAGGTGTTCAGCCCGAGGCGTCGGGAGGATCGGCTTTTCGACCGGCTCGTCGAAGGACTGCCCGGCCCGCCACAGCCCCTTCACCCGCGCTGCCGCCCGCGCCAGCCGTTCCCGCTTGGGGAGGTCCTTTGCCTCTCGAAGGGAGCAGACCAGCCGACCGACCCATTCCTCCCCCTCGCCGAAGAAGATCCCGTCCACCAGGCTCTCCCCATCCTCGGCGACGATCGGGTGGGCGGCCGTGGCGTTGGACCCGCCCAGGAGCAGGATCGGCCACCGCTCGTCCCGCTGGCTGGCCAGTGGCGGGACCCCTGACCGAAGGAGCAGGTAGGGCAGGTTGAGCAGTTCCAACGAATAGGCGTTGGAGATGAGGACGAGGTCGAAGTCCTCCACGGATCGGAGGGACTGAACGCCTACGAGGAGGGGGATGGACGCCTGCTCTAGCCGCTCCCGATCGTGGCGCGGGGGGAAGAAGGCCAGGTCGATGTACGCCTCCGGCAGCGCGCGGCGGACCGCGTCGAACAGGAAGAGATGGGGAAGTGAGCGGTCCACGTCGCGGAAAGGGGAAAGGCGGACGATCAGGACGCGGAAGTCGGCCGCCTCGAAGGGGGGATTGCGGAAGGTCGGATTGGGCCGCAGAGCGTAGAGGTCGGCCATCTGGAGAAAAGGCCACTCCCGGTCGAAGAAAGAGTTGTGGTCGGCCATACCTCTGCCTCCTCGAGCGTTCACCACAGAGACACAGAGGACACAGAGTTTTTCCTCATTTCCTCCCCTACCTACCTCTGTGCCCTCCGTGTCTCTGTGGTATTTTTCAGGAACAGGACTTACGCAGTTAGCAGCTGAGCGGCAGCCACCTTGCCTCGCAACGGAGCGGGGGCAGGCAAGCCGCCGGTGATCAGTTGGCGTTGCAGGCGATCCTTGACCTCACCCAAGGTTTCTTTC
>DUEL01000058.1 GCA_011192125.1 Thermoflexia bacterium | reverse complement strand
TGGCGAGGAGCAGGAAGCAGGTCGGATAGAGCAGAGGGAGGGGAGCAGGTCGCAGGGAGCGAGGAGCAGGACGCATCGGGGGGCCTCCGGTCAGATGTGGGGCCAGGGGGGCGGGGGGAGGGGGCGGAAGCGGGTGCCGTACACCCGATCGTCGGCCCAGACGAGGAAGCGGCGCAGCGGGGGGACGTGGATGGCAACCTGGGCGACCAGTCGATGGGGAAGGGTGGAAGGCTTCGACCAAGGGCAGACGACCTGGCAGATGGTGCAAGCCGACCCCAGGTGTCCCCAATACAGGAGGCACTTCACCGGATCGATCTGCCATTTCCGCACCCCGCGCACGACGACCTTGTCCCCTTTGGGGATCGCACCCGAAGGGCAGTTGGTGGCACATTTCAGGCACTTCTCGCAGAAATCCTGCACGCCCAGGTCCATCGGCGGGTCCAACGCCAGGGGAAGGTCGGTGGTGACGCAGGCGAGGCGGAGGTTGGCCCCCAGGCGAGGGTGGAGTAGGTAGCCGCAGCGGCCCAGTTCGCCCAGCCCCGCGTCCACTGCCACCGGGACCAGGAGGACGCCGTAGTTGCGCAGGTGGTGGGCGCGGGCGGGCCAGCCGAGGGCGCGGATGTAGGCGGCGACCTGAACGGCGACCAGCGCGCTCAGACCGTAGACTCGGCCGATCTCGAAGTCGGAATGGGGGGTCCCGCCGGTGCGCAGCAGGTCCCGATCCTGTCCGAAGGCCATCACGATGGCGTATTTGTGGGGGACCTCAATGGGGTCGCCCCACTTCAGGCCCGTATAGCCCGGAGGGACGCCGGAGAAGTGGGGCGGGTTGGGGCGGTACTCCTCAAAGAAGGGCGGGGTGCCGCGGTGAGAGTAAACCCAGGCGGAGTTAAGAGGGCCGATGCGCACGTCGTCTGCCCCCAGGCGGCGGGCCAGCGTTTTGATGCGGGCGGCCATCTGCGCGGGGTCGGCCTCCACCCGCTCCGGCGCGACCTCGCCGTCCACCACATCCGGCAGGGCCAGCCCGGCGATGGGGCCAAAGGTGGCCCGATAAAGGGCAGCATCTGCGGGGTTGGCGGCTGCCTCAGGCTGGTCGACCGCCTCGATGAAACGGGCCAGTCGGCGATCGATCTCCACCAGTTCGGGGTGCATCGTGTGGTAGGCCCGCTCCTCGGGGCTCCCCGAGACCAACCGCTCGCGGGCAAACACCGTATCCCGTTCGTCGAACCGTTCCAATTGGCCGACGATCTCGTAAGTGGGGGCTTGGCGTGGGCTCATTCGATCTCTACCAGCACCTGATCCTTCTCCACGTCGTCGCCGGGCTTGACGTGGACGGCCTTTACCGTGCCGCTCTTGCGGGCGTGGAGTTCGTTCTCCATCTTCATCGCCTCGAGGACACAGACGGGGTCGCCCTCCTCGACCTTCTGGCCCGGCTCGACCATCACGCGGACGATCTTGCCGGGCATGATCGCCAGGACCGCGCCTGCGCCGGCCTCGACGGAGGGCGGTGCGGCGGCGGGAGGGGCGGGCGTCGGCGCGGCGGTGGCCGTCACCGTCAGGCCGTGGACCTCGTAGTCGTAGGTCGCGCCCTCGACGGTGGCCTGCTTCTCCTCCACGGCGACCTCGTAGGCGATCCCGTCCACGTACACCGTCCCATCGTCGGTGACCTCCACGGTGAAGGGCCGGCCGTTGACGGTGATGGTGTCCCCTTCGACGACGACGGGGTATTCGATGCCGTTGAGGGTGATGGTGAATTCTTGTTTCATAGGTCCCTCCTCGAGCGGATCGGCGAATCAGTGAGTCGGCAAGTCAGCGCAGGCCGCCAGCCCCGTCGATGATCCCCCACCAGCGACCGGAGCCGGGTCGCCAGGAGGTCTTCCAGGGGGAGACGGCAGGGCCGGTGGGGGCAGCAGCGGTGGCCGTCTGCTCCTTCAACCGCTTCAGGAGCACCCCCGCGATGGCGGCCACGACGGGCTCCTTGCCGTCGCTTCCGCGGGCGCGCCGCTCCAGGAAGGGGCGGGCCACCTGAGGGAAGAGGGCGTAGGAGATGACGTCCTCCTCGTTGCGGGCCAGGTGGCCGATCTCCTCCCATGCCTTCGGCATCCCCGGCTCCAGCAGGTCCGCCGGGCGGCAGTCGATGGGCTCCTCGTCGCCGATCGCCTTCCGCTTCACCTCCGGGTCGATGGGGGCGGGCGGGCGGCCGTAGAGGCCCCGGATGTAGTCCTTGACCTCCTTGGGGATCACCTTGTACCGCTCGCCGAGGAGCACGTTGAGGGTAGCCTGGGTGCCGACGATCTGGCTGGAGGGGGTGACCAGCGGGGGGTAGCCCAGTTCGGCCCGCACGCGGGGCACCTCCGCCAACACCTCCTCGTATTTGTCTTCAGCGTTCTGGGCACGGAGTTGGGAGACCAGGTTGGAGAGCATCCCGCCGGGGATCTGGTACTGGAGGACGCGGACGTCTACTCCGAACATCCCGCTCTCGAAGCGGGCGTACTTGCGCCGGACCTTGGCGAAGTGGGCGGCGATCTCGGCCAGCAGGTCGAGATCGAGGCCGGTGTCCCGCTCCGTCTCCTTCAGCATCGCCACGATGGACTCGGTGGGGGGGTGGGAGGTGGTCAGGGAGAGGGAGGAGATGGCCGTGTCCACGATGTCCACCCCGGCCTCTACCGCCTTCAGCATCGCCGTGGTCGCCATCCCGCTGGTGGCGTGGGAGTGGAGGTGGATGGGGATGTCCAGTTCCGCCTTGAGGCGGCGGACCAGTTCGTAGGCGGCGTAGGGGGTGATGAGGCCGGCCATGTCCTTGATGCAGATGGAATCGGCGCCCATCTCGGCCAGTTTCAGCGCCAGTTCGACGAAGTAGTCGATGCTGTAGGGTGGGCCGATGGTGTAGGAGATGGCGGCCTGGACGTGGGCCCCCTCCCGCTTGACGACCTCCATCGCCCAGCGCATGTTGCGCACGTCGTTGAGGGCGTCGAAGATGCGAAAGACGTCGATACCGTTAGCGTGGGCGTGAACGATGAACCGCTCCACCACGTCGTCGGGGTAGTGGTGGTAGCCGACGACGTTCTGGCCGCGCAGGAGCATCATAAAGGGCGTGTTGGGCATCCGCTCCTTGAGGCGGCGGATCCGGTCCCAGGGGTTCTCGTCCAGGAACCGCATCGCCGAATCGAAGGTCGCTCCCCCCCACATCTCCACGGCCCAGTATCCCACCTGGTCGATCTTCTCGGCGATGGGGAGCATGTCGTCGGTGCGCATCCGGGTGGCCAGGAGGGATTGGTGGCCGTCGCGGAGCATGAGGTCGCAGATTTTCAGCGGATTGGGCGGATTGGGTGGATTGCTCATAAGGTGCCTCCACAATTGGCGAATTGCGTGTTTGGTGCTGAGGAGTGCTCTACTCTGCGAACAGGTCCTTCGCCTTGAACATCAACACCACCGCCCCTTTCTCCGACCGGGATCGGTGTTTCACTCCCGCCTCCACCACCAGGCTCTCTCCTTCGCCGAGGGTCACGCTGGTCCCGTCGTCGAAGTCCACTGCGATCTCTCCTTCCAACACCAGGTACATCTCGTCGCGGGGGTGGTGGTGGAAGATGTAGGTGCCCTCAATGCGGGTCAGGTAGGCACAGTAGTCGTCGACCTGACCGATGATGAGGTGCTTGAAGGGCTGGGTGAGCCGCGATGCCGCCTCGCGGATGTTTCGTTTCCCTTCCACGGCATCCTCCTATAAATGACGTTTGACGTGTGACGCGTGACGTATGACGTTTGACGTATGACGTTTGACGTATGACGCCTGAGCAATCAAACGTCAAGCGCCACACGTCACAGCGGGATGTTCCCGTGCTTTTTCGGCGGGTTCGCATCCCGCTTGTTCTGGAGCATCTTCAGGGCCTCGATCAGCCGGGGGCGGGTCTCCTGGGGCTCGATGACGTCGTCGATGTAGCCGCGGGCGGCGGCGACGTAGGGGTTGGCGAACTGCTCCCGGTACTCCTGCACCAGCCGGGCTCGCTCTGCTTCAGGGTCCTCCGCTGCGGCGATCTGCTTCCGGAAGACGATGTTGACCGCCCCCTCCGGCCCCATGACGGCGATCTCGGCGGTGGGCCAGGCGTAGGAGATGTCCCCTCGGATGTGCTTGGAGCTCATCACGTCGTAGGCCCCGCCGTAGGCCTTGCGGGTGATGACGGTGATCTTGGGGACCGTGGCCTCGCAGAAGGCCCAGAGTAGTTTGGCCCCGTTGAGGATGATTCCGTTGTGCTCCTGGTCCACCCCCGGCAGGAACCCCGGCACGTCGACGAAGGTGATGAGGGGAATGTTGAAGGCGTCGCAGAAGCGGACGAAGCGGGCGGCCTTGCGGGAGGCGTCGATGTCCAGCACTCCAGCCAGCACCATCGGCTGGTTGGCGACGATGCCGACGGAGTAGCCGCCCAGACGGGCGAACCCCACGACGATGTTCTGCGCCCAGTGCTCGTGGACCTCCAGGAAGGTCCCCTCGTCCACTACGTGGCGGATCACTTCTTTCATGTCGTAGGGCTGGGTGGGGCTGTCGGGGATGATCGTCTTCAGTTCCTCATCCATCCGGTCCTCGGGGTCGGCGGTGGGGACGAAGGGCGGGTCCTCCAGGTTGTTCTGGGGGATGTAGGAGAGGAGTTGGCGGATGAGGGCCAGGCAGTGCTCCTCGTTCTCGGCGGCGAAGTGGGCGACGCCGCTCTTGGAGGCGTGGGTCATCGCGCCGCCCAGTTCCTCGAAGGTGACCTCCTCCCGGGTGACGGCCTTGATGACCTCGGGACCGGTGATGAACATGTGGCTGGTCTCCTTGGTCATCAGGATGAAGTCGGTCATCGCGGGGGAGTAGACGGCACCACCGGCGCAGGGGCCGAGGATGGCGGAGATCTGGGGGATGACGCCGGAGGCGAGGACGTTGCGGAGGAAGATGTAGGCGTAGCCGGCCAGGGAGACCACTCCCTCTTGGATGCGGGCCCCGCCGGAGTCGTTGAGGCCGATGACCGGTGCACCGTTCTTCATCGCCAGGTCCATGATCTTGCAGACCTTCTCGGCGTGGACCTCGGAGAGGGAGCCGCCGAAGACGGTGAAATCCTGAGAGAAGACGTAAACCAGCCGTCCGTTGATGGTGCCCCAGCCGGTGACGACGGAGTCGCCCAGATACTTTTGCTTTTCAATGCCGAAGCTGGTGGCGCGGTGGGTGACGAACATATCGAGTTCGCGGAAGGAGCCGGGGTCGAGCAGTTTCTCGATCCGCTCGCGGGCGGTCAGTTTCCCTTTGGCGTGTTGTCGTTCGATGCGTTCCTTACCGCCGCCCAGGCGGGCCTGCTCACGCATTTTGCGGAGTTGTTCGATCTTTTCTTCGATGGACATAGCACCTCCGGGAGTGGTCCGTGATTCGTAATTTGAAGGGAGCCTCCTCCCACAGGTTCCCTACGTCGCAAAGGGTGTCCTGGCTGGTCGCCTGCGCTATCAGGCCGTGCATTAACCTGCGGGAGGCTGGCAAACTGTTCGTGAAATCCTGCTCGTTTGTGTTATAGCGGAGGAAGGGGGAATTGTCAAACGGCCCGTCTGGTGTATTTCGTGTAGTCATCAACGACCATGAAAGGATGTCAGCGAGGATGTTCCTCGAGGGGTAACGATCAGGCTATGCGAAAAGACTCCGTTGAACCGGCTTCCCTCCTGACATGCGAGGTGTCGGGGCGATCCCTCAGCAGGGTGGGGGAGAGTGCACTTCACCGATCCGGTCCCTTGAGGGGCCTTTCGCTACCGCAGGGTGGGGAGGGCCTCAATCCTATGCCCTGACCTTCGGAGAAGAAGCCGGTGCTAGGCCGATTCCTCACCAGCCCCGCCTGTTTACGGCGGGGTTGGTGGGGTGCGTCCGAACTTCTGTCCAAACCCCGTTAGTACGCTGCCACCCGTGAGGGGACGAGGGAGCGGATCTCGCGGACCAACCGGTCGGAGCCGATGTCCTTGAGGAGGTAACGCACCGCCCCAAGGCGAAGGGCCTCTCGACGCTCGTCGGGGTCCGGATAAGAGGTAAGGACGACAATCCGGGTCAGAGGGCATTCGTCGCGTAGCCGGCGGAGGGCCACCAGCCCCTGCCCATCCGATCGCTTGGTCTCCAGGAGCACAACGTCGGGCAACCGTTCCGCCGCCATATGGACCCCCTCCTGCCAGCGACCGGTGCAGCCGACGACCTCGACGCCGTCGGCCCGCTGGAGTCGGGTCTCCAGAGCGCGGCGCACCGCCTCGTGTTCGTCGATGATCAACACCCGGATCCGTCGCACGACAGCCCCTCCTCAGGGTATCCCCAGTATAGAGAAGAGGCCTGTCCCCTTTTAGTGTCATCTTTCCCGGATTCCTCCTGACATTCGTAATTGCCACAACCTCGAACTCCCGATGAACTCTCCGATCCCCGAATCCAGAGCCGTGCATTCTATTTCCCTTCCTCTCCTTCGTTGAATATCCGATGATACCCTCGATCCAGTTCGTCGTCGCTGAGGTGGGTATATCGCTGGGTGGTGGTGATGGACCTGTGGCGCGCCAGTTCCTGGGCCAGGCGGATGTTGCCGCCGCTGGCGCGGAGGACCACGGTGACGAAGTAGTGGCGGAAGGTGTGGGGGGTGATGGTGCCCCGCGCCCCCGGCCCCAGGGCCGCCACCACCCACCGCTCGACGATCTTCTCGGCGGAGCGGGGAGAGAGAGGGAGGATCCGCTTGCCCGCCCCCTTGTCGTGCCGGGCGAAGAGGGGGAGGCTGGAAAGCGGCCGTCCCTGCGCGCCGTCCATCTCTGCGCGCGCCGCCAGGTAGGTCCGCAGGTAGCGCAGGCTCCGCTCGGAGAACCGGACCACCGCCTCCTGCCCGCCCTTGCCCAGGACGATGGCCCGCGCCTCCCGCCAGTCCAGGTGCCCACGGGTCAGCCCACACGCCTCGGAAACCCGCAGTCCAGTATCGGCCAGAGTGAAGAGTAGGGCACGGTCTCGCAGGGTCCGCAATCTTTCTTGCAAGTCGTCGGTGGGAGTGGAGGCTGCCTGGTGCACGGCCTGGAGGACCCGTTCGATCTCCTCGCGGGGGAACGGGGGGAGCCGGGTTGCCTCACGGCGGGAGCGGCGGCGGCGGAGTTGGCGGACCGCGGGGAGGTTGACCGGGGCCCATCCCTCGGCGGCGACGTACTCGTAGAAGCCGGAGAGGGCGGTGAGGTACAGCCGCTCCGTGGCCACGGCGTAATCCTGCAGGGCTTCGATGAACCAGGCCATCCACTCTGGCGAGAGGTCGCCAATGGGCGTCTGCGCGGGCGGGAGGCCGCGATCGGAGAGCACCTCCAGGAACCGCGCCATCGCCTGGGAGTAGGTCCGGTGGGTGAGGGGGCTCCGGCTGCGGGCGACCTCACCGAGATACGCCTCGACCGCTTCCCACACCGTCCCCCCTCCGTTCCCTGCCCTCTGTATCTTGCCTCCTGTGTCTTGCATCGCACTTCTTGCTCCCTGCATTTTTCTCCTTTCCTGCCTCCTGAGCGGGGTGGGGGAGCGTGCTTTCAAGAGGCGTCCCGGGATCGTGATACGGTTCGCATAAGGTAAACTATACGAATCATACACCCAAACCGCTCCTTTGTCAACTCTTGTCAACTCTCCCCATTCGTGCATATTCGTGCTCTCATTCGTGGCCCCCCTTTCCAAACCCGCTATCCCGTGTTACAATGAATCACGGTATGAGCGAGGACCGTCAACTGTCCGATCGCAATACTAATACGGAGCCAACCTCCGACCGCCAGGCAGCCCTTTTCGGTTCCCTGGTCTTGGTGCTCGTCTTCCTTCTTTTCTTCGCCGGGGGATTCGCGACCCACCGGATGCTGAACCGACGGTCCGTAGTGACGGCGGCAGCCTGGCCGATGACGGTGTTTTGGGAGGCCTGGGATATTGTAGAACAAGATTTCTATGGCGAGGTGCCGCCGCCGAAGGTCCGCGTTTACGGGGCCATCCGAGGCTCCCTAGCGGTGCTGAACGACCCTTACACGGTCTTTCTCGAGCCGCAGACGGGTGAGGTTGAGCGCGACCGACTGAGCGGCTCCTACGGGGGGATCGGGGTAGATATCTGGCGAGACTCGGAGGATCGGATCGTGCTCAATCCTTATCCGGGCTCCCCCGCCGAGGTCGCAGGGGTGCGCGCGGGGGATTTCCTCCTGGCCGTGGACGGCCATTCTGTCCTCACGGCGACCGTGGATGAGGTCCGTGCTCGCCTGCACGGAGAGGTCGGCACCCCGGTGGTTCTCACCCTCTCCCGCCCCCCTACCCCAACGCATCCCTTCGTCCTTACCATTGTGCGCCAGGAGATCCAGGTTCCTAGTGTCTCCTACCGGTTGCTGGATCAGGATCCCTCCATCGGCTACTTGCAGATCACCTCCTTTACCGAGCGCACCCCTCAAGAGGTCGAAGAGGCCTTGCGCTCGCTTCTGGACGGAGGAGCGACGCGGTTGATCCTCGACCTGCGGGACAACGGCGGTGGGTTGATTCAACCCGCGGTCGATGTCGGCGACCAGTTCCTGGACGGGGGCATCATCCTCTACGAAGTCCGGCGGGGCCGCCAGGAGAGGGCTTTCCGTGCCCGCCGGGGTGGGCTGGCGACCGAGCCTCCATTGGTGGTTCTGGTCAACGGCTCCACTGCCAGCGCGTCGGAGATGATCGCTGGTAGTCTCCAGGTCCAGGGGCGTGCCACGCTCATCGGAGAACCTACCTATGGAAAAGGCTCAGTCCAGTTGATTTTCACCCTTTCCGACGGCTCCTCTCTCCACGTCACCAGTGCCATCTGGCTGCTCCCCGACCATCGGCCGCTTCCTGAGACGGGGCTTACTCCGGACATCCGGGTCAGCCCCGGCGAGGGTCTAGGAGACGCGCAACTCGACCGGGCCATCCGATACCTTCAGAGAGGTGAATGAGACATGCAAGAGAAACGTCCCAACACCATCGTCGTTATCGCGCTTCTGATCCTCACCGCAGTGACGGCCTTCGCTGCTGGCTTTGAGGCCTCGATACTCGCTCAAGGACGGAGAAGAGCGGCCTACGCTCCCCTTCCCCCTCTCCCCTCCCCCACCCCCGCAACACCGGTCCCGCTTCCTTCTATCCCCCCCACCCCAACTCGTCCAGAAGAGGAGACTTTTCAGATATTCTGGGAAGCATGGGGTATTATTCAAGAAAATTATTACGGCGACCTCCCGGATATGCGGACGGTTACCTATGGAGCGATCCGGGGGATGTTGGCGACCCTTGGGGACGAGTATACTTCCTTCATCGAACCCGACATCGCTGCTATCCTCAACGAGGACGCCAGCGGTACCTTCCAGGGCATCGGGGCCTTCGTCCGCATGCGGGGGGATGGGAAACTGGAGATCGTCGGCGTCTTTGAAGGATCGCCTGCCGAGGCCGCCGGGCTCCAGGAGGGCGATCTGGTCATCGCTGTGAACGGTGAGTCCATCGTCGGCTACAGCCTCTACGAGGCAATCACCCTGATCCGCGGTCCGGCAGGGACAGAGGTCACGCTAACCATCGAGCGGCCGAAGCAGGGGGAGACGTTCGACGTCACGGTGACCCGTGCCCGGCTCGAGATCCCTATGGTGCAGTCGGAGATGTTGGATGGGGGAATCGGCTACATCCGCCTGCATGAGTTCGGCGCTACAGCCACCGAACAGTTGGAGGAAACCCTGCGCCGGGTCCTCGCTGAGCAGCCGAGGGGGCTGATCCTGGACCTGCGGGACGATCCTGGCGGGTGGCTCAGCCAGGCGGTGCAGGTGGCCGATCTGTTCCTGGGCGACGGCATCATCCTCATCCAGCGTTCCTACGAGGGCGAGGAGGTCTTCCGCTCCTATGACGGCGATCTGGCAGAGGACATACCTTTGGTCGTCCTGGTCAACGGCGGAACCGCCTCCGCCTCCGAGATCGTGGCCGGGGCGATTCAGGCCCGGGGTCGAGGCATCCTCATTGGAGAGCGGACCCTGGGGAAAGGCTCGGTCCAGCGCCCCTACCGGCTGTCCGACGGTTCCGAGTTGCGGGTAACAATCGCGCGCTGGTACACTCCCAACGACGTCGCCATCCACGGGCAAGGGCTGATTCCTGACATCGAGGTTCCCATGCCCGAGGAGGGGGAGTCAGGAGGAGAGGACCCGCAACTGGAGCGGGCCATCGAGTACCTGCTGACAGGAGAGTAGGGTGGAACCGGTCAAGATCGTCGCCACCAATCGCAAAGCGCTGCACGATTACCACATCGAGGACCGGTACGAGGCCGGGCTGGTGTTGACCGGCACGGAGATCAAATCGATCCGCGCCGGGCGGGTCAGCCTGCGCGAGGGATACGTGCTCCCCCGCAACGGGGAGCTCTGGCTGGTCAACGTCCACATCGCTCCCTACGAGCCGGCCGGGAAGCACGGCCACGACCCGCGTCGCCCGCGCAAACTGCTCCTACACCGGAAGGAGATCAACCGACTCATCGGACGGGTTCAGGAGCGGGGATACACCATCGTCCCCTTGCGGATGTACCTGAAGCGCGGACTGGCTAAGGTGGAGATCGCGCTGGCCCGAGGTAAGAAGAAGTACGACAAGCGAGAGGCGATCGCCAAGCGGGACGCCGAACGGGAGATGCGGAGAGCATGGAAGCGACGACGAAGGCCGCGTTGATGGACGTGGAACCGCTCGTCATAAACGGGCGGCGGATTGTCTCCATCCGTCAGATCAACGACTTGCCGCCTCCTCAGAAGGAAGCCGTGTACCGCCAACTGGTGCCGCCTGAGGCTCTCCTTCGCTTCGGGATTCCGCGCTCGTTGAAGGACCCGGAGGGCCGTTCTCTCCTGACCTGTGTTTGCGAGCCGGGCACTGGCTCTGTTACCCTTGCGCTGCGGCACGAGTGGGGGGCTCAGGACCCGGTTCTTTACTTAGAGATGGCCGACACACCTCATAATCAGTTAGAGGTGCTGCTTTTCGTCGTCAACGATCCCAGGTCGGAACGGTTCAACACCGATCGGATGCCCGATGGGCGGCCGACCCGCTTCGGCACGGAGGCTCGAAACATCGAGGAGGAGATCCGAGCGATGCGGGCCGGGCTGGCTCCTGGACAGGTCCGCCGGGGTGCTCGGCTGACTCGGCGGTTGGTCCCCCGTTTCGAAACCTTCGTGGCACGGCTGGGACACGACCGGTTCCACGTCCAGCCCCTGGCCTACCACACCGCCATCCTCTTCGAACGGTGTGGCTTCGCCTACACTATCGGTCGGGGCAAGATGGAGTGGATCCACCAGGAGTTCGGCCCCGGGGGCATTCTGTACCGCCGCCTGGACGGGTCAACCCCCTTCCGCCAACCCGGTGCCGAGGCCACGGTGCGCGGGCGGAGTTGGGCCATCCACGATGGGATCATGGGAGAGCCCTTCACCGGCGTGAAGATGTATAAGCGGGTGGGAATCCACGCCGGGATCTGCACCTTCCCCAACGCTGCGTGGTAAGGAGTAATTCACCACAGAGGCGCAGAGGGACTTCCTCTCACCGAATTCTCCGTGTCTCTGTGGTTTTTCATCGGCTGTAGCGCTCACGGAAGAGATGGTGGAGGGCCTCCGGACCATCGGCCAGGATCGGACCGACATCCGGGGGTGCAGCGATGAAGGGCTCTGATTGCGGACCGCCGATCCCTCCGTGGGTCGCTATCTGTTCTTCGAAGGTCACGACCCGGCCATCTCCTCCCATCCGGCCGAGGATCACCAGGTCGCCCGCGTGAGGGAAGGAGAGTAGCCGCCGCAACTCACGGGCCACCCACGTCGGGTCGCCGTAGGGGGCCAGAGGGTTGGCCCCCTCTATCTCCAACCGTCCGTCACCGATGACGGCCGTTCCCCCCTCCCATCCCAGCGCGATCACCCGGTCGCCTCCTCGCCCTGCCAGCAGGCCGATGCCGTCCGCCTGAAGGAGGCGGTCCAACAGGTGCGGGTAGAGCAACGCCACCTCGATCAGATCCAACGGGCGTGGGGCGACGTTGAAGTAGACGTGGGCCAGCGGGCCTGAGACCCGCACCACCACATCCTCTCGGTGTTCCATGTCGTACGTCTCCGTCTCCCGATCCGGTGGGATGCGCCGATCTACGTACCGGTGGAGGGCCCGCGCGACCTGCCACAGCCCCCTGGGCAGACGGTCCTCCACTACCTCCAGTTCCTCCAGCAAGTAACGGGCCTTCGCCAGTGAATACCCCGGCTGATCGAACACCTCGTCGAGCGAGAGCCGTTCCCCCAGCTGCTCGGCGATGAACCGTCCCAGGCTGCGGCGGGTTCGCCACGAGAAGGGGATCGAGGGCGTGTTGCCGTGATCGGAGAGGACGAAGAGGTCGTAGGGACGGGCCGGGTACCGTCTCCGCATCCGGTCGATCTGCCGGATGCGCCGGTCGATGTCCCGCAACGTGCCGAGGGCCACCGGATGGGTGACGCCCCACAGATGGGCCATCTCGTCGTAGGTGTTGTAGTTGGTGTAGATCGCCGGGACCCGGCGGTAGATATCCAGCATCACGCCGAAGGTCTGTACCTCCGTGAACAGCACGTTCACGGCCGCTGCCAGCAGAGGGCTCACCATGTCGTAGGGCCGGAGCACGTTGGGGCGGAAGAAAGCCACCAGTCGCCAGAGGAGCGTGCGGAGGTATTCCCAGAGCGTCAGGCCGACCACCCGGAGAGAGCGGATCGGGTTGAGGAGAAAGAGCAACAGCAGCCCCATCCCGCGCACCGATTCGAAGAACCGCTGGGGATGGAAGGCGGAGAGGGTAAAGAGGGCCAGGTCGGCGTCGCCGTCGAAGAGGTTGACGTAACTGGACCCGCCGGTGAGGATGCCCCGTCCGTTGCGCCGCAGGTGGCGCTGGAGGAGCCGCATCTGATCGGGTCGCTTGGCGACGATGGCGAGCCGATCCCGCTTGTCGTACCACCGAAACCCCGGGATGTTGTCCCGGGTACCGAACATGATGGCCGCCTGCACGGCAGGGGTGGTGCTAGGGAGGCCACACCGCCATGGGTATAGGTTCAGTTGATGTTCGGAGATCAGGCGGCGGAGATAGGGCATCGCACCGGATTGCAGCGCGTAGAGCAGGTGGTCGTAGGCCAGGCCGTCGATCTGGACCACGATGAACCCCCGACGGCCGTCCTCCCCGATGCGGGGCCGCCCGACCCGCTGGGCCAGTACGCCATACTTGCGGCGGTAGTAGAGCCGGAGCCCTCCCCGCAGTAGGTCAACGATCCGTCGTGTGTCCCAGGACATACCCGGTATCCAGCGGGGAGAAGGTTGGGTTCACTCCCCCACCCCATCGCAGGCGAGGGCCAGCGCGCCCAGCAGGCCCACGTCGTCGCCCAGGGCAGCGGGCCGGATCGACACGCCGCGTCGGTAGACCTCGGGGGCTCGATCCTCCACCGTCTCGTGGATCGGACCGAAGAGGAGGTCCCCCGCCTTGGCCACAGACCCGCCGATCACGAAGAGGGCGGGGTTCAGAAGGTACATCAGGCTCACCAGGGCCACGCCGATGTAGAACCCGGCTCGCCGAAGAGCCTCCCGGGCCAGGTCGTCTCCATCACGGGCAGCCTCGCTCACCTCCCGGGCGGTGATGCGGGAGAGGTCCCCCCCTACCCTATCGACGAGGCTGGAAGAGCGGCCTGCTGCGATGGCTGCCCGCACCGCCCGAGCGATGGCCGGACCGGAGGCCACGGCCTCCAGGCAGCCGCGGCTGCCGCAGAGGCAAGGGGGACCCTCCGCCTCGACGGTGATGTGTCCGACCTCTCCGCCGAGCCCCCCACCCCCTTCGAACAACCGGCCGTCTAGGATGACCCCTCCGCCGATGCCGGTGCTGATGGTCAGGTAGACCAGGTCGTTTACCCCGCGGCCAGCCCCGAACCGGTGCTCGCCGAGGGCGGCCAGGTTGGCGTCGTTCCCCACAAACGCTGGCACGCCGAAGGTCTCCTGCAACCAATCGCGCAGGGGGACGTCCTCCCATCCGGGGAGGTTGGGGGCGAAGTGCACTACCCCCCGTCGGGAATCGAGGGGGCCAGGGGCGGCCATCCCAATGGCTGCCACACGCCCATCTGACGGCCACACCTCTCGAACAGCTCTCTCGATCCGGGCGAGGACGCCTTCGACTCCCTTTTCCGCCAGAGTCGGCAGGCTCGTTCGGGCCTGGCGGACCTGATCGGCCCCGTACCGTGCAGCCCGGATCTGCGTTCCACCCAGGTCTACGGCTATGTAGCAGGCCATCTAATATAGTATAGCAGAGTTTTCCGGCTTGACAAAAACAAGCAATCGATTATAATTATCCCCACTGGTCGATCCGAGGAAGATGAAGCGCTGAGGGACCCTCAGGCGCTTCATTTATGCATGTCGATCGCCCGATCAACAGGCGGTGGAGGGGTGGATGTATAAAGACGGCACGGACAGCGAGACGAAAGACTTCGTTGCCCTGCGTATCGGGTTGGCTTCTCCAGAGGAGATCCGTTCCTGGTCCTACGGTGAGGTCACCAAGCCGGAGACCATCAACTACCGGCGGCTGCGCCCCGAAAAGGACGGTCTCTTCTGCGAAGCGATCTTCGGCCCGACTCGGGACTGGCAGTGTTACTGTGGCAAGTACAAGAACATCCGCTACCGGGGGATCATCTGCGATAAGTGCGGTGTGGAGGTCACCCGGTCCTCCGTGCGACGGGAGCGGATGGGGCACATCGAACTGGCTGCTCCTGTAGCCCACATCTGGTATACCCGTCGCGTCCCCAGTTTCCTCGGCATCCTGCTGGATATCTCCAAACGCAATCTGGACCGCGTCCTCTACTTCGCCCAGTACGTGATCATCTCCGTGGACGAGGACGCCCGTCAAAAGGCGCTGAAGCGGCTGGAAGAGGAGTACGAGCAGCGGAAGGCGGAGATCGAGGGGGTGGCGAAGGAGGCCATCGCTGCCCTGGAGACGCGGCTGGAAGAGGAGCGGGTCCGTATCCAGGAGGAGATCGAGGCTGTTCGCACTCGCTTCGAGGAGCGACTGGCGAGCGAAACAGAGCAACTGATGAAAGAGGCTCAGTCGCTTCGCAAGCGGCTTGAGGACCGCCGCGGTAGCACGATCCGCGCTCCGATCGTCTTCAAGCCGACCGGGACGGTCATCGCCGAAAAGGGAGAGACGTTGGGCCGCGAGCATCTGACGATGCTCAACCAGACCGTCCAGGAACAACTGGAGGTGCTGGAGACCCGCATCCAGGCCGAGCAGGAGGAGGAACTCAAGCCTCTGATGGCCGACCTGCAGCACTGGCAGGAGGCCACGGAGGCGGAGATCGCCCGTATCCAGGAACAGTTGGGGAGCGATCTGGAGGAACTGCGGGCCGGATACGAAGCCGATCGGGAGGAGTTGCTGGGGTTGGCTCCGCTCCAGTTCCTCAACGAGGCCCGGTTGCGGGAACTGAAGAGCAAGTGGGGCCAGGTCTTCAAGGCGGGGATGGGCGCAGAGGCCTTCTATGAGATCCTGCGCGACCTGGACCTGGATAAGCTGTCGAAGGAACTGTGGCACGAGGTCCGGCATGGGACCTCCAAGCAGCGTCGCAAGAAAGCGACCCGGCGGCTGCGCGTCGTCGAGGCGTTCCGCAAGAGCGGCAACCGCCCTGAGTGGATGATCCTCACCGTCCTGCCGGTCATCCCACCCGACCTGCGGCCGATGGTCCAGTTGGACGGCGGTCGGTTCGCCACCTCCGACCTGAACGACCTGTACCGGCGGGTCATCAACCGGAGCAACCGGCTCAAGCGACTGCGGGAGTTGGGCGCGCCGGACGTGATCATCCGCAACGAGAAGCGGATGCTCCAGGAGGCGGTCGACAGCCTCATCGACAACAGCCAGCGCGGCAAAGCGGTCTCCCGCCGTGGACATCGGCAACTGAAGTCCCTCAGCGACATGCTGAAGGGGAAGAAGGGCCGCTTCCGCCGCAACCTGCTGGGCAAGCGGGTGGACTACTCCGGCCGTTCCGTCATCGTGGTGGGGCCGAAACTCAAACTCCATCAGTGCGGCCTTCCGAAGGAGATGGCGCTCGAACTCTACCGGCCCTTTGTGATCAGCAAACTGGTGGAGTACAACTACGCTGGTAACGTCAAGGCGGCCAAGCGGATCATCGAGCGGCAGCGGCCGGAGGTCTGGGAGGTGCTGGAGGAGGTCATCAAGGATCGACCCGTCCTCCTCAACCGGGCTCCCACCCTGCACCGCCTCGGCATTCAGGCCTTTGAGCCGGTCCTGGTCGAGGGGAAGGCGATCCAGATCCACCCCCTGGTCTGCGCGGCGTTCAACGCCGACTTCGACGGCGACCAGATGGCGGTCCACATCCCCCTCTCCGAGAAGGCGGTGGAGGAGGCCCGCAAACTGATGCTCTCCACCAAGAACCTCCTCAAGCCCGCCGACGGACAGCCCATCGTTGGGCCCACCAAGGATATGTGCCTTGGGGTCTATTATCTGACGATGGACACCCGGGGCCCGCACAAGGGGGATGGGAAGATCTTCGTTGACCTGGACGAGGTGGAACTGGCCTACGACCTGGGCCGCGTCGACCTGCATGCCCGCATCAAGGTGGGGCAGGTATACGAGAGCCTCCCCGCCCCACCCCAACCCGTCGAGACAACGGTGGGTCGGTGTCTTTTCAACCGCATTCTTCCCGACGAACTCCGGTTCGTGAACGAGCCGCTGGACAAGGGGAGTCTTCAGGACCTGGTGGCTCAATGTTACCACCAGCTGGGTCCGGAAGCGACCACCGAGTTGGTCGACCGGATCAAGGACATCGGTTTCTACTTCGCCACCCGGTCCGGCGTGACCATCGCCATTGGCGACCTCACGATCCCGCCGGAGAAGCAGCAGATCCTGGAGGAGGCGACGGCTCAGGTGGCGGAGGTGGAGCGGCAGTACCGCCGCGGTCTGCTCACGGAGGAGGAGCAGTACGCACGCACCATCGACCTCTGGAGCCGAGCCCGTGAGCAGGTGGCCGAAGCGGTCTCCCGCATCCTCGATCCCGACGGGCCGGTGGCCGTGATGGCCAAGTCCGGCGCGTCCAAGGGTGGCTTCGGCCCCATCACCCAGTTGGCCGGGATGCGAGGGTTGATGGCCGATCCCTCCGGTCGGATCATCCCCCTGCCCATTCGGTCCAACCTGCGGGAGGGTCTCTCCGCGTTGGAGTACTTCATCAGCACCCACGGTTCCCGCAAGGGGTTGGCCGACACCGCCCTGCGCACGGCCGATGCCGGGTACCTGACCCGGCGCCTGGTAGACGTGGTCCAGGACGTGATCATCGACGCCCACGACTGTGGCACCCGCAGCGGGATCTGGATCCGCCGCGAGGACGACGTGGGTGGGCAGACGATGGCGGAGCGACTGGTGGGCCGCGTGGCGGCCGCGCCGGTGGTCCATCCGGAGACCGGCGAGGTGATCGTCGATCGGAACGAGGAGATCGACGAGAAGGCGATGGAGGCCATCGACGCAGCCGGCATCGACGCGGTCTACGTCCGCTCCCCGATGACCTGCGCGCTGAAGCGGGGGATCTGCGTCCTCTGCTACGGGCGGGACCTGGGGCGCGGCCGGATGGTCCACATCGGCACGGCGGTCGGCCTGATCGCCGCCCAGTCCATCGGCGAGCCGGGTACGCAGTTGACCCTGCGGACCTTCCACACCGGCGGTGTTGCCGCCGACCGTGGCGATATCACTCACGGTCTGCCTCGCGTGGAGGAGCTGTTCGAGGCCCGCAAGAAGCCCAAGGGAGAGGCTGAGATCGCCGACATCGACGGCGTGGTCCACATCATCCGCACGGACGGCCAGCGGCGGGTCCGCATCGTCAAGAGCGAGACGCTGGTGGACGAATATGAGATCCCCGGCAACTGGGGGATCAAGGTCAAGGACGGGGACGAGGTCGAGGCGGGCGATCTGATCGCCAAGCGCGGCGATAAAGAGATCCTCTGCCGCCACGGTGGACGGGTCCACCGGGATGGGCGAAAGGTGAAGGTGATCTACGAGCGCAAAGAGGTCCGCGAGTACGAGATCCCGTCCACCGTCCGCCTCTTGGTCGAAGAGGGGCAGCAGATCAAGGCGGGCACCCAGTTGTTCGAGGGCAACAAGAACCCCCACCGCATCCTTGAGGTCCTGGGCCGCGAGGCGACCCAGATGTACATCCTCTCGGAGATCCAGAAGGTCTACCGATCCCAGGGGGTGAACATCAACGACAAGCATTTCGAGGTGATCATCCGGAGGATGCTGGGGAAGATGGAGATCGTGGATCCGGGGGACTCCGACCTCCTGCCCGGCGACCTGGTGGATCGGTTGGAGTTGCAGGAGATCAACCGTCGTATCATCGAGGAGGGAGGTCGCCCGCCCAAGGCCCGTGCCATCCTCCTGGGGATCACCAAGGCGGCTCTCAATACCGACAGTTTCCTCTCCGCTGCCTCGTTCCAGCACACCATCCGCGTGCTGGCTGAGGCCGCCATCGAGGGGAAAGAGGATCGGCTGTACGGCCTCAAGGAGAACGTGATCATCGGCAAGATGATCCCGGCTGGGACCGGTTATCGGGGTGATATCGGCTCCTACGAGGGGGTCAAGATCTCCCGGCACGTGCCGGAGGAGGAGAAGAGACCCGTACCTGCGATCTCCTCTCCGCTGCTGGGAACGCCTCCCGAGAAGGTCACCTCCGAAGAGGTCACCGAGGAGTCGCCTGCGAGCGAGTAAGGCAGTCGATGGCAAGGGGGGGTCTCAAGGGACTCCCCCTTTTTCGTTTTGCCATTGCCCACCGTTTGACAAACCCCCTCCCCCGTGCTACCATACCTCCCCGGCTGGACTTGGCTGGCCGAGACATCCTGACACCAATGCGGAGTGGATCCCCCAATGCGTACTGTCGAATGGCATGAAGGAAGGGTCCGCCTGATCGATCAGCGGCTTCTCCCCAGCGAGTTCCGCGTCGTCGAGTTGACGGAGGTGGAAGCCGTCGCCCGGGCGATCCGGGAGATGGTTGTACGGGGTGCACCGGCTATCGGTGCGACGGCGGGGTTCGGGATGGCGCTGGCGGCCCTCCGAAGCCCGGCCCGCGACCGGGAAGGCGTGCTCCGCGACCTGGAGAGGGCGGCGGAGATCCTCCGTGCTGCCCGTCCCACCGCCGTCAACCTGGCGTGGGCGGTGGAGCGGGTGCTGCGGCGTGTCGCCGAGGAGCGGGACCCCGGTCGAATGCGAGAGGCTGCGCTGGAGGAGGCGCAGGCCATCGCCGACGAGGACGTGGCGGTCAACCGCCGGATGGGGGAGATCGGCGCCAGCGTCGTCCCCGATGGAGCGACGATTCTCCACCACTGCAACACCGGCGCGCTGGCGACGGTGGACTACGGGACCGCCCTCGGGGTCATTCGGGCCGCCCACGAACAGGGGAAGCGAGTCCACGTCCTGGTGGACGAGACCCGCCCCCGTCTTCAGGGAGCCCGCCTCACCGCCTGGGAACTCCAGCGGCTGGGTATCCCCTTCACCCTCATCGCCGATAACGCCGCCGGCCACTTCATGCGCACCGGTCAGGCCGACCTAGTGCTTGTGGGAGCGGATCGGATCGCCGCCAACGGGGACGTTGCCAACAAGATTGGCACCTACAAACTGGCGGTCGTGGCAAAGGAGAACGGGATACCTTTCTACGTCGTTGCTCCAACGTCCACGGTGGACCTCTCCCTCTCGACGGGGGAGGAGATTCCCATTGAGGAGCGCCCGCCGGAGGAGGTGACCGCCTTGACCCTGATGGGAAAGCCCGTCGCTCCTGAGGGGGTCCCGGTAGCCAACCCGGCCTTCGATGTCACCCCCCATCGATACGTCACCGGGATCGTCACTGAGCGCGGCATCGCTTACCCACCCTTCCACCTGACGCTACCTCCCCTCGTCGAAGGAGGGACAGAGTGATCAGCGGAGGAGTCAGCCGGGGGACGATCCTGGATCTCGTCTTCTCGATCGGCCTCCTGGCGATGGCCGTTATCGCCTACCGGCAGCGTCAGCATTCTCTGCATATCTCCTTGGGTTACCTCTATCTATATGCCATTGCCCTCTTTTGCGCTTTGGCCTTGCTTCTCAACCTCGGCGGGGTGGTCTGGAGTGGATCTTCCCTTGCCCTGCAGGCCTACGCCGAGGATGAGTATGAGCCGGACGCCGACGAGATGCAGGCGTTCATCGCCACGCTGCCCGTGGTCAGACGTTGGGCCCACGCCCACGTTGGGGGGCTCTTCTTCTACACCCGCACCGAGTTGATCCAGCGTCTAGTCGGTGGAGTAGCCGGGGTGGTGGCTATGGGAGGGTTGCTGGCGCTCCACCTGTGGTGGGGGAAGCGGATGGGGCAACGGGTCGGCGCATCCCCCATCGCCTGGGGGTACCTCTACGCCCTTGTCGTGGTCGGGTTCCTCCTGTTTCTGTCCTACGCACAGGATCTCCTCCTTACGGTCAGCGAGGGAATCGGCGGGTACGTCGAGTGGGAGGACGAACTGGCTGTCCGGTACTGGGTGCGGGACCTGATCGCCTATGTCCTGAACGGAGGCGTTGCCCTGGTGGTCTGGTTGTTCTCGTGGCGGAAGGCCTGGCGGGCTGTGGTAGGGACATCCGCAGGCACGGAGGAAGAGCATGCCGGCTGAGGACTTGCCAGTCGTCATTCTCTGCGGCGGAATGGGCATCCGGATGGGGGACGAGCGGCCGAAGGTGCTGGTGGAGATCGGTGGCCGCCCCATTCTGTGGCACGTGATGAAGATCTACGCTGCTCAGGGATTCACCAATTTCATCCTCGCTCTGGGCTATCGGGGAAGGGATGTCAAGCGGTATTTCCTCGAGTACGGCCCGCTGACCCGGGATTTCACCCTCACGCTGGGGGCCAATCCGTCGATCGAATACCACACTCCCAGCGCCGAGGCGGGGTGGCGGATCACCTTCGCGGACACTGGTCTGTATACCCAGACCGGGGCGCGGATCCGCAAAGCAGCCCGGTATGTCCGTACCCAGACCTTCTTCGCCACCTACGGCGACGGTGTGGCCAACATTGACCTCCACGACCTCCTTGCCTTCCACCGACGAATGGGCCGCATCGCCACCGTCACAGGGGTTCGCTCCTTCTCCCGCTTCGGGGTGCTCAAGACCGATCCGGACGGCATAGCGACCCACTTTGAGGAGAAACCGCTGGTCGACAACCTGATCAACGGCGGTTTCTTCGTCTTCGAGCGAGAGGTCCTGGAGTACCTGCAAGGGGGTGACGATGTGGTGTTGGAGAAGGAACCTCTCCAGCGCCTCGCCACCGATGGGCAACTGGCCGTCTACGAGCACCGCGGGTTCTGGCGGGCGATGGACACGTTCAAGGACGCGCAGGAGATGAACACGTTGTGGGCGGAGAGTGCGCCGTGGAAGGTTTGGTGACCGGGTGGTTGGGCGACTGGATGATTGTGGTTGAGGGAGGTGTGCCGTGGGGTTGAGGTCGACAAAAGAAGGGACAGCGGTGATCGGTATCCGGCGGGAGGACAAGTCGATCTGGGAGCGGCGGGTGCCGTTGGTCCCGGAGGATGTGCGGGAACTGATCGCCGAGCACGGCATCCAGGTGGTCGTCCAACCCTCGGAGATCCGTGTCTTCAAGGACGAGGAGTACGCTGCCGTCGGCGCGCAGGTCCAGGAGGACCTCTCTCCCTGCGACGTCATCTTCGCCGTCAAGGAGGTTCCCCCTCACTTGCTCCTGCCGGGGAAGACCTACGTCTACTTCGCCCACGTCATCAAGGGGCAGCCCTACAACATGCCGATGCTGAAACGGTTGCTGGATCTAGGGTGTGTGCTGATCGACTACGAGAAGATCACCGACGAGAAGGGCCGACGGCTGATCTTCTTCGGGCGGCACGCGGGATGGGCCGGGATGTTGGATACCCTTTGGGCGTTGGGGAAGCGGCTGGAGTGGGAGGGGGTCCCTACCCCATTCGTTTCCATCCAGCAGGCCCATACCTATCCGGATCTGGAGGCCGCCCGGCGGGCGGTGCAAGAGGCCGGCGAGCGGATCCGCCGCGAGGGGTTGCCCCGGGATTTGGTCCCGTTGGTGGTCGGCTTCGCAGGCTACGGCAACGTCTCCCGTGGGGCGCAGGAGATCTTCGACCTGCTTCCCTTCCAGGAGGTGGAACCGGGGGATCTGGCGGCCCTTTTCGAGCAGGAGCCGGACCCCCACACGCTCTACAAGGTCGTCTTCAAGGAAGAGCATATGGTGGAGCCGGTCGATCCGGAGGGTTCGTTCGACCTGCAGGACTACTACAACTACCCGGAGAAATACCGCTCTCGCTTTTCCTCCTACGTGCCCTATCTGACCGTCCTGGTCAACGGCATCTACTGGGAGGCGAAGTACCCGCGGTTGGTGACAAAGGCCTTTCTGAAGGACCTGTTCGGCGGTCCGACCCGTCCCCGTCTGCGGGTTATCGGCGACATCAGTTGCGACATCGAGGGGGCGATCGAGTGCACCGTCAAGTGTACCGAGCCGGGCGATCCCGTTTATGTCTACAATCCCCTCACCGAAGAGGTGACCGACGGCTACGAGGGGGAGGGTGTGGTGGTCCTGGCGGTGGACATCCTGCCCAGCGAACTGCCCCGGGAGGCGTCGATCGACTTCAGCGCGGTCCTCCGCCAGTTCGTCCCCGCCATCGCCCTGGCCGACTATACCGTCCCGTTCGACGAACTGGCCCTTCCGCCGGAGATCAAGCGGGCGGTCATCGCCTATCGGGGGGAGTTGACGCCCGATTACCGGTATCTGGAGCGGTTTCTCGGGTAGCGAGAAGCGGCGAGAGACGGAGGACGAAGGGGGCAAGGAAGCGGGGAAGCCGGGAAACGAGCATCTTCCCCGCTATCTTTCTGTGCTTGTATCCTGCATTTTGCATCTTCGATCGGGAGGTTGACCGTGAGCAAGGTTCTCGTCTTCGGCGCAGGTCTGGTCGCCAGGCCGTTAGTACGCTATCTGCTGGATAAGGGATTTGAGGTCACCGTCGCCAGTCGGACCGTCGCCAAGGCTCGGGCCCTGGTGGAAGGCTACCCGAACGGTCAGGCGACGGCCTTCGACATCACCAGGGAGGCCGATCGGTTGAACGGCCTGGTCCGGGAGGCCGATCTGACCGTCAGCCTGCTTCCCTATGTTTACCACGTCCAGGTCGCTAAGGCGTGCATCCGCCATCGCTGTCACCTGGTCACCACGTCCTACGTCAAAGACGAGATGCGCGCGTTGGACGGGGCGGCGAGGGAGGCCGGCGTCATCCTCCTCAACGAGATCGGTCTCGACCCCGGCATCGACCATATGTCGGCGATGCGGGTCATCCACCGGGTTCACGCCGCCGGGGGAAGGGTCCGCTCCTTCCGCTCCTACTGCGGCGGCCTGCCCGCGCCCGATGCCAACGACAACCCACTTGGCTACAAGTTCTCTTGGAGCCCCCGAGGCGTGGTCCTGGCCGGCCGGAACGATGCCCGCTACAAGGAGAACGGTCGCATCGTTGAGGTGCCCAACGCTCGTCTCTTCGCTACCCACTATGTGATGTGGGTCGAAGGGCTGGGGGATCTGGAGGCCTATCCCAACCGGGACTCCCTCCCCTACATCGATCTCTACGGCATTCCCGAGGTGGAGACGATGTACCGGGGGACGCTCCGCAACCTGGGCTGGTGCGACGTGATGCAGAAACTGAACGAACTGGGCTATTTCAGTCTGGAGGAACACCCTGATCTTCCCGGCAAGACGTTCCGGCAGGTGATGGCGGATCTCATCGGCAGGCCGGAGACGTCCGATCTGAAGGCCGACCTGGCGGCCTACCTCAACGTTTCCCCCAATTCTGGGGTGATGATGGCCCTGGAGTGGCTAGGGCTTCTGGACGATGCCCCTGTCCCGCCCAAGACCACCCTCCTCGACGTCCTCGCCGACCAGATGCTGGCGAGGATGCCCTACCGGGAGGGGGAACGGGATATGGTCGTCCTGGTCCACGAGTTCGTCGCCGCCTACCCCGATCGGGAGGAACGGATCACCGCTACGCTGCTCGACTTCGGCGTCCCCAACGGCGACACGGCGATGGCCCGCACCGTCGGACTGCCTGCGGCGATCGCTTCCCGTCTTATCCTTGAGGGCCGAATCGGTCTGACCGGCGTCCATATCCCGGTCCTCCCGGAGGTCTACGAGCCGGTGTTGGACGAATTGGCGAGCCTGGGAATCGAGGTGAAGGAACGGACGACCGACGTCACGGCGTGATGCCCCTGGTGGCATTTATTCTGGCCCTGCTCCTGTTTGGCGGGTGTGCGGCACCGCCGACGCCATCGGAGCCGATAGGGCCTACAACCGATCCATTTCTTGCCCTCCTGATGGCCGGGGACACCCTGGCAGCCCAGGGGCGGCGGACAGCGGCGGAGGAGGTGTATCGCCAGGCCGCCGCTCTTCGCCCCGCCGATCCGATCCCCTATCTCCGCTTGGCCCATCTCTACCAGAAGTGGAATCGACCGCGGGAGGGGTTGGCCGCCTTGGAGCAGGCAGGTCGCCTGGGGGCTCCTTCCCGGCAGGTGGAACCGCTGCGCGTTATTCTTTATGCCGACCTGGGGGATTGGGAGGCGGTTCTCTCCCACGGTGTCGTGGCTCTTCAGGACGATCCCGCGGACAGAGGGACCCGGCACCGGGTCGCTTGGGCTTATGTCGTTCTGGGAGAGGTCGAGAAGGCCGTAGCCGAGTACGGGGTGCTGCTGAGGGGCGATCCGCTCGACCCTCTGGCTAACGAGCGTATGGGTGTTCTGCTCGCCCTGCGCGATCTCGGCGCGGCTGATTCCTACTTACAGGCCGCACGGACCAGCCTGGCGGAGGATGTGCTGGAGGTGTTGATGGGGGGTGGAGATCCGGCCTACCGCCTTGCGCAGGTTGGGCGGGTTTGCCTTGCCCACGCCGAGCCAGTCCTGGCCGTCCTGGCACTGAGAGAAGCGGTTGCGCTCCAACCTGCTTACGCCGACGCTCACGCTCTCCTGGGCCAGGCCCTGGGGATGATGGGGAGAGATCGAGAGGCCATGGAGCACCTGGAGGTGGCTGTGGAGTTGGCTCCCCAGTCCCCGCTGGCCCGATCCCTGATGGGGCTCTACTATCTTGACCGGGGTGATCCTCGGGCTGCTCGTCCCCATCTGGAGATGGCCTACGACCTGGATCCAGAGAACCCGGCCTTCAGCCTCTATATGGCGCGGCTCTATGCTGACCTGGGGTGGCATAACGTGGTGGGCATCTGGCTGGACGAGGCCGCGCGGTTGGCGCCGGATGATCCCCAGGTGTGGGAGGGGGTGGTCCGGTTCTGCCTGGAGCGCGGAATGGAGAGGCGGGGTGTTGAAGGAGCACGGCGTCTGGTCGATCTGTTGCCTGAGAGCGCGGTTGCCCACGATCTGTTGGGATGGGCCTACTTCTTGACCGGGGATGTACAGAGGGCGGAGGTCCATCTCCTGCAAGCACTCCAGTTGGACGCCGACTTTGTCTTCGCTTACTACCACCTGGGTCAGGTGTATGCCTATCGGGGGGAGAAAAGGAAAGCGCGGGCGTGTTTCGTCCGCGCTTTGGACCTGCCTATCGATTCGGGTTTTCGGGATCGGATCGAAGCGCTCCTAGAGGGACTCTGATCACTGCTGGCTCAGTCGGTATACGTGCAGGATCCGTTGCAGGGCTGTCAGGACGGAGCCGACGGCGAGGACCCACAGAGCGAGTGTAGGCCATCCCAGGATCAGCCCGACCGTCAGGATCGTGGCCCGCTCCAGACGGGTTAGTAGCCCGATCTTGCAGGTGTATCCCAGACCCTCCGCCCGTGCCCGTGTGTAACTGACCAGGTTCGCGCCCGCCAGCGCGACGAATGCCAGGAGGACCTCCGTCATTCTTCCTTGGTAAAGGTAGTGGGTCGCCAGCCCGATCAACAGTCCTGCTTCGGAGATGCGGTCCATCGTCGAATCCAAGAAGGCTCCCAGCGGGCTGCGCTGCCCTGTCAAGCGGGCCATCGCGCCGTCGAACGCGTCGATCGGGGCGACGATCGCTAACAGCCAGCCACCCAGGGTAAGGTGTCCCATTGCCAGGACCGCCCCCACGAGTAGGTTGAGCACACTGCCAAGGAGCGTTAGCTGGTTGGGGTGGATACCGAGGTGGAGGAGGAAGTGGGCCACGGGGACCGTGATGACCTGTGCAGCGTCTCGGGCCCAATCGGTGAACGATTCGTACTCCGATCGCTTCTTGACCTTTTCGATCCGTGCTTTTCCTACCTGCACCTCTTCCATATCCGCCCTCCTCCTCCAGTTACGGGAGTGTCTCCATAGCCTCCCCGGCGATGAATTTCTCCACCGCTTGTCGTGCGGCGTCGTCGGTCATCTGCACCGGAGGTGACTTCATGAAATAGGCTGAGGGGGCTACAATTGCTCCGGAGAGTCCCCGATCCATCGCCAGTTTGCAGCAGCGGATGGCGTCGATGATCACTCCTGCCGAGTTGGGGCTGTCCCACACCTCCAGTTTCAGTTCGATGTTCAGCGGGACCTCGCCGAAGGTGGTGCCTTCTAGGCGGATGTAGCACCATTTCCGGTCGGTGAGCCAGGGCACGTAGTCCGAAGGACCCACATGGATGTTCTCCTCCGGTAGTTCATAGTCCAACTGGCTGGTGACAGCGGTGGTCTTGGAGATCTTCTTCGACTCCAGCCGCTCCCGTTCCAGCATGTTGTAGAAGTCCATATTGCCGCCGAAGTTCAGCTGGTAGGTGCGGTCGATGCGTACGCCTCTGTCGCGCAGGAGCCGGGTCAACACGCGGTGGACGATGGTCGCTCCAACCTGGCTCTTCACGTCGTCGCCGACGACCGGCAGGCCGCGTTCGGCGAACCGTTGTTGCCAGTATGGCTCACGGGCAATGAAGACCGGGATGCCGTTGACGAAGCCACAGCCCGCTTCCAGGACCTGTTCGATGTACCACTTGGTTGCCATCTCGCTGCCTACGGGCAGGAAATTGACCACGACGTCGGTGTCGGTGTCCTTCAGGATGCGGACGATGTCGTCGGTCGGGCCAGGGGCTTTGGTGATCTTTTGCTTCAGGTACCTGCCCAGGCCGTCGTGGGTCATCCCGCGGCTGACTGGCACCCCCAGGTGGGGCACTTCGCAGAAACGGACCGTGTTGTTGGGGCCGGCGAAGATCGCCTCGGAAAGGTCCTTGCCGACCTTCTCCACGTCGATGTCGAAGGCGGCGGTGAACTCGATGTCACGGATGTGGTATCCGCCCAGCACCGGGTGCATCAGACCAGGGACGACGTCGTCGTCGGAGGCGTCTCGGTAGAAGTATACACCCTGAACCAGGGCCGAAGCGCAGTTTCCGATGCCGATGATCGCCACGCGTACCTTTCCGTCGTTGCTTGCCACCGCTTTACCTCCTCCTCACTTTTCTTCTGAAGAGATGGTCGCCAGTAACTCATCGAAGGACGAGAGCAGACGGCGGATTTTGTCCACCGCAACCGAATAGCGGGCGATGCGCCCGTCTCGCTCGACCTGAACCAGGCCGGCTGCGCGCAGCCTGCCGAGATGCCAGGAGACCAGCGGCTGACTGACTCTCACCGCCCTGGTCAGTTCTGTCACCGTCATCTCGCCTGCCTGGACCAGGGCGAGCAGGATACGCAGGCGGAGAGGATCCTTCAAAGCGTAGAAGAACCGAGCGTATTCCCGAAGTTGCTCTGGCGAGATACGAAGTGGCTTCATTTCGCCCCCGGTGCGCGCCAAATGCATAAACGAAAACTAGATAAACGAACGCTTATATATTACCTCTGAAACGCTCCTGTGTCAAGGGTTGTGTCATCGGAGGTCACTCTCCGGCGTAGAAGGCCAGTCCTAGTGCGTCTGGGCCGGCGTGAACGCCGAGGGCTGGGGCTACGGGAAGGAGGTAGATCTCAGCGCAACGGAAACGGTTGGCGATCTCCGCTTGGACCCGTCGGGCCTCTTCCAGTGAGCCGCTGTAGAGGACCGCGATGTGGAGTGGAGCGTCTCCAGCGCGCTGGGCGACCTCAGAGATCAGCCGTCGGATCGCTTTAGCCCGTGTGCGGGCTTGGCCGATGATGCCTACGTCGTTCCCTCGGACTCGGACCATCGGCTTGACGCGAAGGAGGTTGTCCACCAGACGGGCAGCCCAGGCCAATCGTCCGCCTCGCACGGCGTATTCGAGGGAGTCCACCACTGCGATCAGATCGATTTTGGGAACGAGGTTCCTGGCCCGCTCCACGACCTCGTGGAACGAAGCACCGGCGGCGGCGAGCCGGGCAGCGGCCAACACGACAAACCCCTGGGCCATTGAGATGGTGCCTGTGTCTACAACCTCGATGGGGAACGGGGACATCTCGGCAGCGGCAGCCTTTGCCACACTGACTACGCCGCTGTATCGCCCTGTGAGGTGAACCGACACGATGGCTTCGGCCTTCTCCTTCAAGCGACGGTAAAACTCTAGGAACTCCCCCAGCGAGGGTTGAGAAGTCCGAACTTGATGAGCCCATTCCCGCAGACGGCGGAAGAATTCCCTGGGCTGAATGTCGATACCATCGCGGTAGGCCCGGTTCCCAAAATGGATCCAGAGTGGAATGACCTCGATACCGTACTTCTCCACAAGGGAGGAAGGCAGGTTCGCTCCTGAATCAGTGACTACGACCACTTTGCGCTTGCCCATAGGCCCTCCCTACCCGCTTGTTACCCATGATTGATTGTAACTCCTTTTTAGCCTTCGTCAACCCCTTGTCAGCCCTCCACACCCGGATTTCGCGTAGCCTAAATACACCCTCCGAGGTCAACCACAAAGCGAAGGGAACGAAGCGGGTTTGCGCCTGGCGACTACACGAAATCCACTGTCGCCGCGTTCTTGACTTTTCCCCTGCAAACAGTAGAATGAATCTGTTTCAACAAAATCCAGCACCGAGGCAAGCCCTGTGTCTCGACACATCCTGGTCGTAGATCCCAATGTCCCGTTCGCCACTATGCTGGCCCAAAGTCTCCAAGAGATGGTCAACTCTCAAGCCACCGCTGTTCACAGCGGCGAGAGCGCACTTGACGCCCTCGCTGCCGGATCGTACGATCTGGTTATCGTAGATATGGGCCTTCAGGATATCCCCGGCCCCGACTTCGTGCGCGCTCTGCGCGAGCGCCATCCCGACCTCCCCATCATCATCATCCCCCTGGCAGGCGATGCCGTCCCGCCGGAACTGAACGGCGTGGAAGTCCAGGGGACGCTGCCTAAACCCTTCTTCCTTCCAGACCTCCCCGCCCGAATCAACGCAGCCCTATCCGGCCCTGCCCAAGCCGAACCGTCCCCGCCATCGGCCCTCGGAGATCTCACCGAAGAGATCCTCCAAGAGATGTCCCGCCTGGCCAATGAGATCCAGGCCAAGGCCGTCCTCCTCACCCGCGGCGACCAGGTCCTTGCTCAGGCGGGAGACCTTCCTCCCGAGGAGGCACGGGATCTGGCTATTGCTATCGCTGAATCCTGGCACACCTCCGCCCGGGTTGCGAAAATCCTGGGTAAGGAGCAACTTCGCTTCGAACAGAGCATCGGCGGAGGCGAACACCTCCTTTACTCCCTTGCCCTGGTGGAGGACCTACTGCTCTCCGCCCTGATCGAAGGCAAGGTCCCGCTGGGAATCATTCGGCACCGGTCCCGAGAGACCGCCGAGGCCATCCGAAAGCGATTGGAGAGATGACCCCCAAGTTGGTCCTTATCGACGGTCACGCCCTCGCCTACCGGGCTTTCCACGCCCTGCCGGTGGACCGGTTCGCCACACGCGACGGGGAGCCCACCAACGCCACCTACGGTTTCACCTCCACCCTCCTACACATCCTCCAGGAACATCACCCCGACTACATCGCCGTCTGCTTCGACGCAGGACGGTCCGGCCGGGACCTCACCTATCCGCAATATAAAAGCCAGCGGGACCGCATGCCAGACGCGATGCACATTCAGATGGATCGGATCCGTCAGGTCGTGGAGGCCCTGGGGATTCCCATCTTCGAACTGGAAGGATTTGAGGCGGACGATCTGCTAGGCACGCTGTCCCGCCAGGCTGCCGAACAGGGCATAGAGACCCTCATCGTCACCGGGGATCGCGACCTCCTGCAACTTGTCGGCCCCAACGTAAAGGTCTTCCTCGCCGGACGCAGGCTCTCCGAAGGTAAGGTCTACGACGAGGAGGCGGTCCGTGCCCGCTACGGAGGGCTCTCCCCTACCCAATTGCGTGATTACAAGGCCTTGGTCGGCGACAAATCCGACAACATCCCGGGCGTAGAGGGGGTTGGAGACAAGACAGCCACCCGTCTCCTTCGCCAGTACGGCTCTCTGGAGGCTATCTACGACCATCTGGACGAGATCCAGCCCGCCCGTTTCCGGACGGCGTTGGAGAAGGGGCGGGAGGATGCCTTCCTCAGCCGGCAACTCTCCACCATCCGCACCGACCTGCCGGTGGAACTCGACCTGGAGGCCTGTAAAGCCCGCCAATTCGACCGGGAGCGTGTGCTCGAACTCTTCCGTCAACTGGAGTTCCGTTCCCTGATCAACCGTTTGCCCACGCCAGAGGGGCCAGCCCAGCAACTCCCCCTCTTCCCCTCCAGCGACGGCCACGCTCCTCCACCCACCCGCCACCACATCGTTCGCGACCTCGACCAACTAGCCCGCCTGATCGAACGGCTCCGGCAAGCACAGGCCATCACGTTCGACGTCGAGACTACCTCCCTCGATCCGATGCGCGCCGACCTGGTCGGCCTCGCCTTCACCGACCGGGAAGGTGAGGGATGGTACATCCCTGTGGGCCACCGGGAAGGCCGTCAAATCCCCCAGGACCAGGTCGTGGAGGCCATCCGCCCTGTCCTGGAAGATCCCACCATTCCCAAACAGGCCCACAACGCCAAATACGATATGACCGTCCTCGCCCGTCACGGCATCGACGTCCAGGGCCTCGCCTTCGACACGATGATCGCTGAATGGCTCGCAAACCCCGCCAGCCGCAACCTGGGCCTCAAACACCTGGCGTTCATCCGTCTGGGGATCGAAATGACCCCTCTGCAAGACCTGATTGGGACGGGTCGGAAGCAGATCACACTGGCCGAGGTGGGGATCGAACAGGCCGCTGCTTACGCTGCCGCCGACGTGGACGTCACCCACCGGCTCGTCCCCGTCCTGGAACAGGAGCTCCGCCAGAAGGGCCATTGGGACCTGTTCACACAGATGGAACTCCCACTGGTCAAGGTCCTTCTGGCGATGGAGATGACCGGCGTCGCGCTGGACGTCTCCTTCCTCCAGAAAATGTCCGAAACCCTGGGCCAACGGCTGACCCAACTGGAGGAAGAGATCCAACAAATGGTCGGTTACCGGTTCAACGTCAACTCAGGCCAGCAACTGGCGAAGGCCCTCTTCGAGGTCCTGCGGCTCCCCACCCGCAACGTCCCCCGCACCACCACCGGACGCTACTCCGTCGCCGCCAGCGTCCTGGAATCCCTCCGGGGCACGCATCCGGTGATCGACCTCATCCTGGAACAGCGGGAATTGGCCAAACTGAAATCGACCTATGTAGACGCCTTGCCAGCGCTGATCAACCCCCAGACCGGCCGGCTCCACACCTCCTACAACCAGACCGGGACCGTCACCGGCCGCATCTCCTCCAGCGAACCCAACCTCCAAAACATCCCCATCCGCTCCCCTCTCGGGCGACAGGTGCGGAAGGCTTTCATCGCGCCCCAGGGATGGTTGTTGTTGGGAGCGGACTACTCCCAGATCGAACTGCGGGTTCTAGCCCACATCAGCGGCGATCCGGGGCTCGTGGAAGCGTTCCGACGCGGGGAGGACATCCATGCTACCACGGCAGCCGCCCTCTTCGACATTCCCCTGGACCAGGTGACCCCCAATCAACGCCGATTCGCCAAGCAGGTCAACTTCGGCTTGATCTACGGGATGAGCACCTACCGCCTGGCTCGCGAGAGTGGACTGACCCAGGCCGAAGCAGAGAACTTCGTCGCCCAGTACTTCGGTCGGTTCCCCAAGGTCCGTGAGTACCTGGAGAGGACCATCGCACAGGCCAAGAACAAGGGGTATGTAGAGACTCTGCTGGGCCGCCGTCGATACTTCCCCGTGTTCCAGACCACCGCTCCCGGCAAGGAGCAGGCCCGTCGACGGGCGGAGCGGGAGGCGGTCAACGCCCCTATCCAGGGCTCCGCCGCCGACATCATCAAACTTGCCATGCTCCACCTCCACCGAACCCTTCGGGAGCACGACTTGAAGGCCCGGATGATCATCCAGGTCCACGACGAACTCATCATAGAGATCCCCAAACAGGAACTACCCACGGTGGCCCCCTTGGTACGCCAGGTAATGGAATCCGTATACCCCCTGCGGGTCCCGCTCAAGGTGGACCTGAAGGTTGGGCCGAACTGGGGAGAGATGAAACCCCTCGGGGACACAAACTGAAATCCGCAGGTCCGGTTGACCTCTCCCCGGGCTGTACTATAATCCATTCAACGGAACCCAACTTCGAAACAAGGAGAATTCAGCCCTTGGAACCGACGACCCTCGAAGAACCGACACCGTCAGAGCGTCTTGAAGAAGAACAGGAGGTCTCCCTCGCGCGCGCCTTTGGTGGGAGGTCCTTCCTCCGCGACGTGGTAGAGACGCTGCTTCTGACCCTCATCATCTTCCTCGTCGTCAACACCCTCACCGGCCGTTTCCAGGTGCGCGGCACGAGTATGGAGCCCACCTTACACAACGGGCAGTACATCATCGTGAGCAAACTCAGTTACCGGCTGAGCGACCCCCAGCGCGGGGACATCATCGTCTTCCATCCTCCCAACGGATCGCGCGAGGATTACATCAAACGGATCATCGGCCTGCCGGGGGAACGCGTGGAGATCCGGGAAGGTGCGGTCTGGATCAACGGCTACCGGCTAGAAGAACCCTACATCACCTCTCCCATGCCCTACACCGGCTCCTGGGAACTGGGGCCGGACGAGTACTTCGTGCTGGGGGACAACCGGGGAGGATCGAGCGACTCTCACTCCTGGGGACCACTGCCCAGGGAGAACATCATCGGGAAGGCCTGGTTTTGCTACTGGCCTCCGCAACACTGGGGCCCCCTCCCCCACTACCGGTTCCCCCCCATCGAAGAGGAGGAGTAATCCATATGAAGCCGTTCCGTCTCCCCTTGGTGGAATTCCGTCCGGAAACCCTGGTTGAGATCGTCCAGTGGTTGACGCCACAGCGGTTAGCCGCCCTGATCGACGTCACCGACCTGAAAGCGGACACCCAGGAACCGAAGATTCACGAGATGGTCCGCTGGGCCACCGAGCACGGCTTCTACTCGATCTGCGTCAACCCAGTTGAGGTCGATCTACTGCCCCGTCTGCTGCAGGGAACTGGGGTCCGGGAATGTTATGTAATCGACTTCCCCTTGGGCAAACTGCCTATCGCGCTGAAAGCCCACCAGGCTGCCCAGGTCGTCGCTCAGAGCCGCACCCTGCGCGGAGAGGGGCCCGGATGGGTGGAGCTGGACATGGTCATCAATGTCGGCCGGTTCAAACAGGACCCCGAGTACACCCGACGGGAAATCGCAGCGGTCGTCGAAGCGGCCGACGGCGAGCACGTCAAAGTGATCATCCGCTCCTCGGAACTCGTGGACGAGGAGATCACTGTCGCCTGTCAGATCGCCAAAGAAGCCGGGGCTCACTTTGTCAAGAACTCCACCGGGATGGAGGCTTTCGGAGCCACACCCGACCACATCCGCCTGATGCGCGAAGCCGTCGGCGGCGATATAGGCGTCAAGGCGGCCGGCGGAATCCGGGACGCGGCGGCGGTGGCGCGGTTGATCTACGCTGGCGCGCTCGACCCGGCGCTCCGCACTCCGGAAAAGTTCCGCATCGGCACGTCCAGCCCGCTACGCATCCTCTCCTCGCTGGAGAGCCTCCAACGCACCACCGAGACCTGGACCGGTGAAGTCGTCCCGTGCACAATCTGCCCATCCAGCTATGCCGAGAAACTGAGCCCAACGGTGCGCGAGTTCCACCTCCAACGCTGTCGCCAATGTCCTCATGTCGCATCCCGGGAGGACCTCAGGGGCGGTTAGAAGCGACTGTACTTTAAAGAGGGTCGGTGAACAGATATCCGCGATGGATACTCCTTAAGGAGAGACACTTATGGAGGAGACGCTGCGCACAGGTTGGCTTGCGGTGGACTTCTTCACCCATAGTTACCGCATCTCCGGTCACGTGGATGTGCGGCAAAGGAGCCTGGCCGACATTCTCAACGATCCTACCACCGGCTTCGTCCGCCTGGAGGACGCCTACATCTCCCCGATCGACCGACCTGGGGACATCGTGGCCACCTACCCCACCCCCCACCTGGTCAAAGCCAACCTCACCTTCGCCGTCGTTCCCCACCAGGAGGATGCCCTTTCGCGCAAACAGGCCTACGGTCGCTACCTGGGCACGTTCCTCCAACAGATCTTCCTCACCGTGCCCGGGTTCGAGATCGTGGGCTACTTACGACTCTCCTCGCGGGTCGACCTGCGCCGGGTGTTGACCACAGAGCCCAACGACTTCATCGCCGTGCTGGATGGGAGAGTTCGCGTCTCCCTGCGCCCCGACATCACCTTCACTGGAGGAGGCATTCTGGTCAACAGACACCACATCGGCGCATTCTGTGTGATCGAAGAAGAATAAGACCCGGCATCGGATGCAAGGAGGTGCAGGATGGCTCGAATCCTGGTGATAGATGACAACACGGACCTCCTCCAGATGATTCGGCTGTTGCTGGAAGAGCGAGGGGGGCACGAGGTCATTCTCGCGGCGGAGGGAGAGGACGGTCTACGCAAGGCATTGGAGAACCCACCGGACCTAGCGATTGTGGACATCATGATGCCGGGGATGAACGGCTATGAGGTCTGTCGACGGCTCCGCCAAGAGCCCGCTACGGCCAGCATCCCCATCATCGTCCTCACCGCCCGGGGGCAGGACATCGACCGAAAGACAGCCCTGGAAGCCGGCGCCGACCTGCACATCCCCAAACCGGTCACGATGTCAGAGCTGCTGGAGCGGGTCAACGGGTTGCTCGATCGAGGCCGGACGTCACCCGCCATCCAGTTAGGCGGCACCATCGCCTTCCTCAGTCTGCGGGGCGGCGTGGGGTGCACCACCCTCGCCGTAAACATGGCCCTCTTCCTGGCCCAACAGGCGAAGCAGAACACATGCTTGATCGACCTTTCGCCCTCCTCCGGCAACGTCGCACTCCATCTAGGACTGCGCCCCGACCCCAACTGGTCGGCCCTGGCGCTCCTGAGCACGGGGATCGGCACCGAGACGATCGCCACTTACCTGCTGAACCACCCGTCCGGACTCACTATCCTGGCCGCTCCCTTCATCCCCGTCATCGGGGAGGGGCTTCCGCGAGACAAGGTGCTGGCCGCCCTCCATGCTCTCCGCCACAACTTCGCCCTGTTGGTGATCGATCTCCCTTCCATCCTGAACGACGCGACGATGGCCGCTCTTGAGCAAGCGGACACCATCGCCCTGGTGGCGACGGCCGATCCCGCCTCGATCCAAGCTACGATCGGCACCCTGCAGGCATTGAAAGGCTTCGGAGAGAAGATCCGCCTTATCCTCAACCACACGGCTCCAGGCCAACCAGCCACACCTAAGGCCCTGGAGCGGGTTTTCCGACGGCCGATCGACAGTGTCGTTCCCTTCGACCCTGCCCAGGCCCAGGCCTTGGCGCGGGGGAAGCCGCTGGTCTACACCAGCCCCAACTCCCCCCTGGCACAAGCGGTGACGGCTTTCGTGCCAGCCCTGCAGCCCGCAAGCACATCGCGCAGCGCGACGGGATAACCCCCTCACAAACCACTCGGCG
>DUEL01000057.1 GCA_011192125.1 Thermoflexia bacterium | reverse complement strand
TAGAGTCGGGACGCCATGGTGGAAACACCTCCCGAGGGGATGGTTTTAGATACCCTAATTTTACCTCGGGGGCGCCCCGTTTCATATTGTCAACGTGCTAGCCGTTCAACTGCGTAAGTCCTGTCACATTATACATCGTTTTACCCCCACCGCCAGGTAACGCGAACCGTGAAAACTCACCCCCGGAGCCCCGTCGCTGCCCCGCTTCCCCGCTTCCTCCCCCTCCTCCTCGTTACCCTTCTCCCTCCCAAAACGATTCTATTTAGAAGGGAAGTACATCTCGCACGGGAGGGCGATTCTATGCGAAGGAAAGAAGGACAGCGACACGGACAAGCGCTGGTTGAATTCGCGATCGTCCTGCCGATCCTTCTGCTGGTGCTGCTGGGCATCGTAGAATTCGCGCGGGCGTTCTTCATCTATACCAACCTCTTCAACGCCGCCCGTGAAGGGGTCCGCTACGGCATCGTCCAACCACGGGACCTGACGGGCGTCTACCAGCACGTCCAAGAGAAGATCACCCTGGTGCCCACCGACGACGTCACGCTGCAAGTATGGTACGATAAGGGACCCGGGACTTCCATCTTCACCGACACCACCTCCCTGGTGGTGGGCGACCGGATCGTGGTCGACCTTCAATACGACCTTTACTTCGTCACGCCGCTGTTCCAGCCCATAGGCGGGCCGATGAACCTACACACACGGGCCGCCCGAACCATCCAGTCGCTGGGCGACACGATCACCCCGCCGCCGGGCGAGGGAGAGGGCCAAGAGCAGGCAGCGATCCTGTTGGATGTGACCGCAAGCCAGTCGATGATCTACGGCGGCGACACGGTGCAGTTCACCTACACCATCCAGAACACCGGAGAGATCGCCCTGACCAACGTAGTGCTGGTGGACAGTTTTGGTAACACCTACGACATCGGCACGGTGCCCGCCGGAGAGACCGTCGTGCGCACGCTCGCCGTCTCGCTGGACGCGTCGACGACCAACGTCGTGACGGTCGACGGCACCCGACCGGACGGGGGAACGGTCTCCGCCACCGATGAGGTCACCGTAGTGGTCATCCACCCCAATATTGACCTCACCGTCTCGGTCGACCCGGCGTATATCTCCACTCCGGGCACCGTCGTCGAGTTCACCTACGTCGTACAGAACACCGGCGACATCACGCTCACCCAGGTCACCGTCGTCGACTCCTTCGGCTCCTCCTTTGGACCGCTGACACTGTCGCCCGGAGGGACCCCCGTCGCCTGGACCGTCTCCCAGGAGATCGGGGAGACGACGACAAACGAGGTCACGGCCTCCGGCCTCGACCCCCTTGGCGGCACGGTCAGCGATAGCGAGAGCGCTACCGTCGTGCTGAGCGTCGAATTCGACCCGATCTACATCCAGCGCCCCCTGGAAGCCGGGGATACCGCCGTTTCGGGGACGGCGGAGCCGGGTAACGATGTGTGTATCCGGGACCTGATGAGTTCGTCCTTCCCCCAGTTCTGCACAACCGTCAGCCCCCAGGGCACCTTCACCTTCAGCAACCTGCCCCCGCTGGAGCCCGGCCACGTCATTGAGGTGTACGGCTACGGATATTCAGACGCCGCGGTGGTCACAGGAGAACTGGCGGATCTGGTGCTGAACGAGCCGTTGTGCCACGGGAGCACCCTAGTCACCGGCAGCGGTCAACCCGGCCGTTCGATCACCCTCATCATCACCGACACCACCGGCTATTTCTACCAGAGCGGAGGGTATATCGACGCTAGCGGTCTCTTCACGATCGCCCTTTCGACGGACCAGCCCCTCCAGACGGACCAGACGGTCCGGGTCAGCGGGTATGGGGACAGCGACACGGCCATCGTACAGGGGTGCACCACCGACGCCTATATCGCCATCGCCCCCCAGTGTGGAGGGCCAGGGCCGGTGACCATCCGGGTCCGGGGATACAACTGGGTGTACCAGAACAAGAACGACCACGTGCAGATCCGGTGGGACGGGGACGTCAAGGTGGCAGTGGACGCCTCCGACCGCCCATCCGAATGGGAGATCACGTTCGTAGCCGACGCCACGGAGGGGACGCACATCGTCAGCGCGATGAACCGGAAGGTGCCGGAGGTAGCGGTGACGTTCGTCTCCCCCTGCCCGATGCCCGACCTCACGGTCACCGAGCTCGAACTGATCACCACCACCGACGTCATCTCCACTTACCAGCCGCTGAACTTCCGTGTGACGGTGGCCAACATCGGCGACCGGGCAGCGAACAACCTCTTCTGGGTCGATCTCTACACGGCCGATCCGATCACCCGGGCCATCGCCTGGGCCGCGGTAGGCTCGCTGGACGCGGGGAGCACGATCCCGCTCACCATCACGATGTATTCGGGGTTCGAGGTGACGGGGACCTACTCGATCTGGACCGAGGTCGACTCGCTGGACGCCGTCGCCGAGACGAGCGAGGACAATAACATGATGGGACCGATCACGGTCACGGTCTCCGCGGAGGGCACGCCGCCCGAACCTCCGCCGAGTGGGACCGGCTCTATTATCGGGGAGACATGGATCTCCCTGGCCGGCACTCTCTCCCCTTATCCACGGGTTACCATCCGCGTGATGGGGTGCGGGGTGGATACCTATACCTTCTCCGACGAGAACGCCGCCTACAGCGTAGATTCACTCCCGCCCTGCACCTACACGGTGATCGGCGAGACCTGGATCAACGGGAACCGGTACTCCAACACCTACCAGGTCACGGTAGGTGACAACGAGACCATACCGTTGATCATCATCCTTTATGAAAACTAACGGGAGGGCAGCCGAGGGGATGAGGCCTTCACCACACGGGTTCCACCCAGCAGGCGTCGAAGCGACCTGGCCGCGGCGGTGGGCGGCGGCCGTGGCGCTTGCCGGCTTCCTGCTGACCGCCACCACCGTGATCGCCCAGACCGACTGGCCGAACTGGCCGGCCCCACAGCCCGTGAACTTCTCCAACAGCAGCATCGACGAAGCCCGGCGACCCGTCATCACCGCCGGCCCGTCTGGACAACTGCTGGCTGCCTGGCGAGACCAATCAGGCCTGGGCGAGCAGGGCTGGCTGTACGCCCGCGTTACGTCGGACAGCGGGGATACCTGGTCGTCCACAGAGACTATCACGACCACGACGGAGGAGATCCTCCCTCCCGATGCCCTTATCGTGGAAGACCAGTTCTTCGTGACCTGGGCACAGCGAAGGACAAGCGACCAGAACGTCCTCTACGTGGCAGAGCGAGGAGGCGACTGGTCTATCTGCCGGGTCCCTGGACCGAACTCCACTGTCCCGGTGCGGCCCCGCTTTGCCACCACGGACGGTCGGCTGCACCTCGTCTTCAGCGCAAACCAGGGGGGAAGCACCATTGCAGACCTCTACCACACCTCACGCCCACTGACGGCCACAGGATGCACGGAGTGGCCGACGGCGACGGTCTTCTTCACCCACACCGCCCTCTACGGTTCCTATTTCCCGTCGGTCGCTTCCGGACCCGACGGCAGGACTCTCCACGTCGTCTGGGAGGAGCGGCACCCTTTCCAGGTATGGGCAATCCTTTATATGAGTGGCACAGTGACGACAGGAGGAACGGTCGTCTGGAACTCGCCGATTACCCTTTCGGAGGGGATCACGTACTCCGTGAACCCGGACATCGCCGCGGACGCGACGGGTGACCTCCACGTCGTGTGGGGAGAGGTGGTGGGAAAGGGCCAAGACCAGCGGCAGTACGTTCGCTACGTCCGTTACGACGCCGCCGAGGGAAGATGGCTGTTCCCCTCCGTCCGCATCGCCGATGCGGCGGTGCAGGTGAACTACATCGAGCCAGCAAGCACCTTCCCCCACGTGAGCGTCTTCGGAGGATCCCCTGTCCAGGTCTGTGTCGTCTGGCCTGGGTACCCGGTGGGTGCTTCCCCAACAGAGGAGATCTGGATCAGTTGCTCGACCGACGGAGGAACCAGTTGGTCCACACCCGCTAACGTCTCTCGCAGCCCTGACGACGTCTCCATCAGGCCCTGGTCCGCCTTCGACGGCCAGGGACGGCTACACGTGGTGTGGGAGGAGCGACAACTGGTCGGCGAGACCTCGCACTACGAGATCTACTACACCCGCGGTTTCAACCGGTTCGTCTTCCTCCCCCTTGTGCTGCGAGGATGGCCGTGAGAGGAATGGGATCGGTGGCGATGATGGTCGTTTGGCTCTTGGTAACGCTGCTTCTGATCGCGGGCTGCACCTACCCGGGCCCGGTGGAACCGACGCCGACCTCCGCGCCGGCCCCGGCACCGGTATCGTTGTGGGATGCCTACCGCCGGGCCGATGCCACCGTCCGCACCGAGGCCTCCGACGCCGAACTGGTGTCCGCCTCAACACAATGGCAGGCAATCGACCCGGATCGGTTGCTGGAGACACCTTCCTACTGGACCTTCGTCTTTTTCTCCTCCAGCCAACGGACCGTCTTCGACCTCACAGCAGACGCCGATCAGGTCCAGGTAGTGAACCGCACCCAGATCTGGAGCGCACCTCAAATCCTGGAACCTGGAAGATGGCAGGAAGGGCCTCGCGACGCCCTCTCGATCTTTCTGGCCTATGGAGGGCGTGAATTCTTGGAGGCTCACTCGGAAGCCACGGTCAGCCTCCACCTGGCAGCCAACGAGGACGGAAAGGCGATCTGGAGCATCGCTGCCCTGGACGTTGCGACCAGGGAGACGATCTCGCTTCAGATCGATGCCGCCAACCTGCAAGTTCTCACAATCTCTCCTTGAAGGGTTAGCGGAGGATGAAGATGAGAAACAAGCGACGGGGTCAAAACGGTCAGAGCATCGTCGAGTTTGCCCTGCTCCTGCCGGTCCTGCTGATCATCCTTCTGGGGCTGCTGGACCTGGGTCGGGTCTGGCATGCCGTAGTGACGGTGCACGACTGCGCAGGAGAGGGCGCACTGTACGCGGCCATACGCCCCGACGACCTGGACGGGATCCGGGCTCGGGCTGCCGCTGCCGCTTCTGGATTGGTCCAGGTCAATCCAGAGACGGTGGCGATCGAACTCCCCCCCAACCTTGAGCCCGGCGCCCCGGTAACGGTGACCGTGCCTTACACGATGACGTTCATCAACCCACTCTTCGGAGCCGTAGCGCCCAACGGTCAGATCGTCCTCCAAGGCGTCGCCGTGGAGGCGGTGATCTCAACCCCAATGGGGGATTGAGGAGGAGGAGGAGAACTATGGAGAAGGAACGCGGACAGGCTGTGGTGATCGTCGCTTTTTCGATGGTGGCCCTGCTGCTCGCCGTCGGCCTGGCCCTCGATGGGGGATACCTGCACGCCTCCCGTCGCCAGGCTCAGAACGGTGCCGACGCCGCCGCACTTGCTGGGACCCGTGTGCTGGCCGATGCGATCCTCACCTGCCGTCCTGGCAACGAGGCCGACGATGCAGCGGTCTATCAGGCCGTGCTGGACTTCGCCGCGCAGAACGGGATCCCCAACGACGGACAGCGGGGCGAGGTCCTGGCATGGTATGTGGACGCCGAAGGGAACCGACTGGGCGAGGTGGGGGCTGGAACCATCCCCTATGGAGCCACCGGTGTGGAGGTCTCTCTGACCATCACCCGCCCGACGACTTTCATGCGGCTGGGCGGGATCAACCACTTCCGGGTGCCCGGCGAGGCAACGGGGATGAGCGGCAAGATCGTCCAGATGGCGGGCGGCATTCTGCCCATCGGCGTTCCGCTGCCAGTGATCGAGAACCTGGGACCAGGCGAGGAGTTCTACGTCATCGAAACCCAGGGCGGTGGACAGTTCTGCCGCAAGTACGACAACCTTTGCATCGGCGACCCGGACAACGAGGCCGCCCATCGAGGATGGCTGAACCTCAACTACATCTACAACACAGACCACCTCAGCCGGTCCGATCCTTTATACCGGACCTTCGAACAGAGCGTCCCCAACCGGGGATGTGGTCCGAACCCGGAGACCTCCACTGACGATGGGCTGAAGGGATGGGCCAGCGGGGAGTGCCCCTACCCGTTCCCGATCTTCGCTGGCAGCGTCGGCGGGTTCGACGGGGACTTCATCCACGGCGAACCGGGCGCGCGCCAGTCATCCCTAAAGGCGATCAGCGCCCAGATCGGGCAGATCGTCTACGCACCGATCTTCGACCACATCTACACCAGCGACTATATGGCCGAGAATTTCTCTGCACCGGAAGGAATCGGCTGGCCGCGGGCTGGCGGCGGCGGGCAGGCGTTCCTGTACCATGTCGTCGGCTTCGTGGCCCTCGAGATCCAGGAGATCCAGGGCCACACCCTGACTGGCACCTTCCAGGAAGCCCTCATCGGACAGGGCCAGGTCTCTCCCGGCTCTGGGCTCGGCACCAACACCTGGTGCTCCACAGGGGCCACCCCTCAACTGTTCGGGGTCACTCTCTGGCACTAACGCGGTTGCCCAGTCCACAGGCGAAGCGAGTGCATCGACTGACGGTGCACGGCTCCACACCGTGCACCGTCAGTCCCTTTTGGGCTACTACCTCCCCCTCCGGCCTCTGCACATCCACCTCCTGCTCAGAACTTCGGCGGCTGGAAGCCACGGATACAGACGAAGGTCGGTAAGCCCCCTAGTTGCCCCTCATCTCGATCGTGGTATACTTTGCATCGGTTACCCATCCTTCCAAGGAGCACGAGCATGCTGGACGTAGAACGAATCCGCAGGGATTTCCCGATCCTCTGTCGCCAGGTCCACGGCAAACCGCTGGTTTTCCTGGACAGCGCCGCCAGTTCCCAGAAGCCCTTACAGGTCCTGGCAGCGATGGAGGAGACCTACCGACAGTGTTACGCCAACGTCCATCGAGGGGTCTACACCCTCAGCGAAGAGGCCACCTGCTCCTACGAAGAAGCACGGGACAAGGTGGCCTCTTTTATCAATGCCCGAGCCCGTGAGGAGATCATCTTCACCCGCAACACCACGGAGAGCATCAACCTGGTCGCCTATACCTGGGGACGCACCCACATCGGCCCTGGCGACCGCATCCTCCTGACCGAGATGGAGCACCACAGCAACATCGTCCCCTGGCAACTCCTGGCCCAAGAGAAGGGGGCGGAACTGGTGTATCTCCCTATCACCGATGAGGGATTCCTCGACCTGGACAGGCTGGACGACCTGCTGGACGAACGGGTTAAACTGGTCGCCTTTACGATGATGTCTAACGTCCTGGGGACCATCATCCCGGTCAAGGAGATCGTCGAAAAGGCCCACCAGGTGGGCGCGATAGCGCTGGTGGATGGCGCTCAAGCGGTCCCTCACATGCCAGTGGACGTGCAGGACCTGGGATGCGATTTCCTGGCCTTCTCGGGTCACAAGATGTGCGGCCCCACCGGCATCGGCGTCCTCTACGGACGGGAGGAGTTGCTGGAGGAGATGCCCCCCTTCCTCGGGGGCGGGGATATGATCCGTAGAGTGGAGTTGGATCATTCTACCTGGAACGACCTGCCGTGGAAGTTCGAGGCCGGCACCCCTGCCATCGTTGAAGGGATCGGCCTGGGCGCGGCGGTGGATTACCTGACCGAGATCGGTATGGAGGCCATCGCCGCCCATGAGCAGGAAGTGGTCGCCTACGCGATGGAACGGCTCTCCGCTCTCCCTGGCCTGAAGATCGTCGGCCCTCCCGCCGAGCACCGGGGCGGAGTCATCGCCTTCACCTTCCGCAACATCCACCCCCACGACCTGGCCCACCTGCTGGACCTGGAGGGGATCGCCGTGCGGGCCGGACACCACTGCGCCCAGCCCCTCCACCGCCGCCTGGGCCTCGTGGCAACCACTCGTGCCAGTTTCTACCTCTATAACACCTCAGAGGAAGCCGACCGGCTGGCGGAAGCCCTGGAGAAAGTAGCGAGGATCGTGGGGAAATGAGCGACCTCTACAAGGAACACATCCTGGACCACTACGCCAACCCCCGAAACTGGGGGCGGTTGGATTCACCGGACATCGCTGCCGACGCAGACGATCCCTCCTGCGGCGACCAGGTGCATCTGGAGATCGACCTCGACTCGGACGGACGGGTCGCCCAGGTCGCTTTCGAGGGAGAGGGTTGTATCATCAGCATGGCCTCCACTTCCCTCTTCACGGAATATATTAAAGGGAAAACAATCGCCGAACTGGAGGCCATCAGCGAGGAAGACGTCCTCCGAGTGCTGGACGCCCCCGTCGGTTCCGGCCGACGCCGATGCGCTCTGACCCCGCTCAGGGCGCTACAGGCGGGACTGCGGAAATACCGAAGGCGGGCGCAGGGGGATGATTGAAGGAGCCGATCCATGGCCTCATCTCCCTACCGGGAGCGGGTCCTCGACCACTATCACCACCCCCGCCACCGGAGACGGCTGAAGGCACCGGACCTGATCGGTGAGAAGGACAACCCGGTCTGTGGGGACCGGGTGCGGATCGAGCTCCGAGTGGACGACGAGGGCCGGGTGCTCGAGGCCGCCTTCAGCGGTGATGGATGCATCATCAGCATGGCCACCGCCTCGATGCTCGTCGAGCACGTTTACGGTCGCTCGGTGAGTGAACTGCGACGGCTGACACAGGAGGACGTGCTGAGGATGCTGGGGATCGACCTGGGGCCAGCGCGGCTCCACTGCGCGCTGCTGCCCCTGGAGGCCCTTCACTCGGCCTTAGAGGCCTCGCGGGAGTGAGGGACCGGCGCTTCCCGCTCCAGGAGGGAGAACAGAAGATTGGGCAACTGATCCCGATTGTGCTCTGTGACCCGCAGGACGGCTGGGGCAGAGGCAGGAAGGCGCAACTGAACTGCGCCGATCAGTTCGGGGCGGACCACCACCAGGGCGAGACGAAACTGGGCAGCACGGAGGATGTCCAGCGCGATAGCCCATCCCTGTCCTCGCTCCACTTCTAGTGGACCGACCTCATCGACGACGAGGAGGTCACACGGCACAGCCCTGGCGATCGCCTCAGCCCCCCAGGCCAGGACCGAGGGGTCGAACCGGTATCGACCCATCTCCATGCCCCCTTCGGGGACAGTGAGCGGTCGCGCATCCCCGGTGCTGACGTCCACCACCACCCGCCCATCCGGCTCATCGGCCTGCAAAGTGAGCAGCCCGCCGCAGGTATAGCCGGCCTCCTTGGCCCGCGCTACCACCTCACGGCAGACGGTGGTCTTCCCAACCCCTCGCTCACCGGTGAGAAGCAAGATTCGACCGCTCACCCTCTCTCCTTCGTGCGTAAAAGTGGGCCGGCACCTGGGGGCACCGGCCCATTTGGTGGAGATGGCGGGAATCGAACCCGCGTCCGGAGAATTCGGCCACGGACTTCTACGAGCGTAGTCGGCTGTTGCCATCTCGCCCAGGGAGTCGCCGCCGACCGCGCTACACCTAGGCCCAGCCGATCACGTCTTAGGCGACCTTATCGGCGTCCGGTCGCTGCACGCCGGCTCTGTGACGCCCGATCCCCAGCCCACCGGCGCGAGGCCGGGGCGGACGGGATCCCGTTCAGGGGGATCCTCTTTCCCTTACCGCACTAGGCGGCGACGGGAATCGCAGCCCAATTGTTGGCACTTTTGGGTTAGCGCTCGGTTGTTAACGGGGCCGAAGCCCCCCGGCTCGCCATCCGTGGCCTGCCTTCCCCGTCGAAGCCGTTCATCCCCACGGCATCCACATTATATCACAGGAATCAAGCCGCGGCAAGCAAATGACGAAACCGACGCGTTTCGAGTACGTTGCGATTGTGTTGCAACCGCAACAATCGGACGGGGCCCTTTGCGTTCCCACCACTTTGGAGTAAGATAACCCCAACCAGCCATTTGACGGACGAGGAAGTTGGAGTATAATTCCGTCGTTAGTGGACTAACGCCTATCTAGCCCGATCCCGACACGGAGGCCGGAGCGATCCCGATGAAGCAACAAAAGGCATGGCACACCCTTTCAATCGACGAGGCAACCGATCTGCTGGAGACGGACCTCCAGCAGGGCCTTTCTACCGAGGAAGCGCAGCGAAGACTGTCCGAGGTCGGTCCTAACGAACTGATGGAACGGCCTCGGCCTGGCTTCTGGCAGATCCTCCTCAACCAGTTCAACAACTTCCTGGTGTGGATCCTTATCGGCGCTGCCCTGATCTCCCTCGTGCTGGGGGAAGTCGAGGAGACGGCTGCCATCGTCGCTATCGTCATCCTCAACGCCGTCCTGGGCGCGATCCAGGAGCGCCGAGCAGAAGAAGCCCTGGCCGCCCTGCGCAAGATGGCCGCGCCCGATGCCCGGGTCCTGCGGAACGGCCACCGCGTCACCGTCCCGGCCCGCGAACTGGTTCCAGGCGATGTGGTCTTTCTGGAGGCCGGTAACTATGTCCCTGCCGACCTCCGACTGGCGGAGGCCGTCAACCTGCGCATCGACGAGGCCTCGCTGACGGGGGAGTCGGTGGCGGTGGAGAAGCGGGCAGACGCTGTCCTGCCGGAGGAGACGGTGCTGGGGGACCGGGTGAACTGTGCCTTTATGGGCACCACCGTCACTTACGGACGGGGGATGGGGATCGTGACCGGCACCGGGATGCAGACCCAGATCGGCCTCATCGCCGAGATGATCCAATCCTACGAGGAGGAACCGACCCCCCTCCAGCGCCGCCTCGACCAACTGGGGCGCTGGTTGGGCTGGGCCACGCTGATCATCTGCGGCCTGGTCTTCGTCGTGGCAGTGATCCGGGATACGGACCTGGGGATGCTCCTGCGGGAGGGGGCGGCAGTCTATCTGGACTACTACTCCCAGATGGTGATCGACCTGTTTCTGACGGCGGTGAGCCTGGCCATCGCCGCCGTGCCGGAGGGGCTCCCCGCCGTGGTCACCATTTGCCTGGCCCTGGGGATGCGGGAGATGATCCGCCGCCACGCCCTGATCCGCCGCCTGCCCGCCGTGGAGACGTTGGGCTCCGCCACCGCCATCTGCTCCGACAAGACCGGCACCCTCACCCAGAACGAAATGACCGCCGTCCGGCTCTACGTCGCCAACCTGCGGCTGGACATCTCCGGCGAGGGATACCACCCGGAGGGCTCGTTCTCCAACTACGGCACCCCCGTCGACCCGCGCGACCACCCCGAGGTGATGGCCCTTCTGACCGGTGGGCTTCTCTGTTCCGACGCCCGGCTGGAGAAGGACGAAGATGGCTACCGGATGGTGGGCGATCCCACCGAGGGCGCGCTGGTGGTCGCCGCCGCCAAGGCGGGGTTGTGGCGGGAGGAGGTCGAGGCCCGACTGCCTCGCGTGGCGGAGATCCCCTTCGATTCGGACCGCAAACGGATGAGCACGGTCCATAGCCTGAACGGAGGCCAGCCTGCCGGGACCAACGGAGAGTACACCGCCCGGTACGTCGTCTACGTCAAGGGCGCGCCTGACGTCGTCCTTCCCCGGTGCCACTCCATCTTAGAGAACGGCGTCAACGTCCCGCTCACCCCGGCCCGCCGCCAGCACATCGAGAACGTCAACCGGGACCTGGGGCGGGAGGCGCTGCGGGTGCTGGCCGTGGCCTACCGGCTGATGGACGAACTGCCGGAGACATTGGATCCCGAGGAGGTAGAGAAAGATCTGACGCTCATCGGCCTGGTGGCGATGATCGATCCCGCCCGGCCGGAGGTCCGCCCGGCGGTGGAGAAAGCCCGGCGAGCGGGGATCCGCACCATTATGGTCACCGGCGACTACCCGGACACCGCCCGCGCCATCGCCGAGCAGATCGGCCTCCTGCGTCCGGGCAGCGAGGTGCTGACCGGGGCGGAACTGAACCGGCTGTCCGACGAAGAACTGGAAAGCCGGATCGAGCAGGTGGACGTCTTCGCCCGCGTCAGCCCTCAGCACAAAGTCCGGATCGTCGAAGCGCTGAAGGCCCACGACCATGTGGTGGCGATGACCGGCGACGGAGTCAACGACGCGCCGGCCCTCAAGCGGGCCGACATCGGCATCGCGATGGGCATCACCGGCACCGACGTCACCAAAGAGGTCGCCGACATGGTCCTCACCGACGACAACTACGCCTCCATCGTCGCCGCCATCGAGCAGGGACGGGTCATCTACTCCAACATCCGCAAGTTCGTCTACTACCTCCTCTCCTGCAACCTGGCCGAGATCATGGTCATCTTCCTGGCCGCTCTGGCCGGGCAACAGCCACCGCTGACGCCGATCCAGTTGCTTTGGCTGAACCTGCTGACCGACGGCGCGCCCGCCCTGGCCCTGGGGCTGGAGAAGGGCGAGCCTGATATTATGGAACAACCACCCCGCGACCCCAGGGAGCCGGTCATCAACCGGCCGATGGTGCGGGGAATCATCATCCAGACGGTCGCCATCACCGCCGTCGTCCTGGCTGCCTACTTGCTGGGCCTGCGGTGGGAAAACGGCCATCCGCAACTGGCGGGGACGATGGCCTTCGTGACCCTTTCCGCCTCCGAACTGCTGCGGGCCTACACCGCCCGGTCGGAACGGACCCCGCTGGCCCGTCTGGGGTTCTTCACCAACCCGTACATGCAGTACGCGGTCGGCGCGTCCATCCTGCTCCTGCTGGGAGCGGTCTACCTCCCCTTCCTCCAGCCGATCTTCGACACCATCCCGCTGGGATGGAGGGAGTGGGCAGCGGTCGGCCCGCTTCTGGCGATCCCGGCACTGGTGGCAGAGATCAACAAATGGCTCCTGAACCGACAACGGAGAGGCCAACGAACAGGGTGATCTGAACCAATCACAGAGACACAGAGGGCACAGAATCCTCCCTAAAACTTCGTCCCTCTGTGTCTCTGTGGTAAAGATCCGGACAGGTACAATGAGCCATTGCCCCAGTTGTGGACGATACGTCGGTCCCTATGAGGCCTGTCCCTACTGCGGTGCCCGCATCGAAGGGCGGCTCCCCTTCCGGGCGATGAAGATCGCCGCCGTACTGCTGGCGTCCCTTGGGCTCGCCGTCCTTTGGTTTGTCGCCGTCCGCTCTCCCATTCCCACCGTCCAGGCCGGTCAGGTCGGCGCAACGATGAACTTCGCCTACGTCCGGATCGAGGGCCAGGTGGTCCGTGGCCCCCTCTACTATCCCGATTCGGGCTACCTCTCCTTCACCGTCGCCGACGAGACCGGCGAGGTCCGCGTGGCCGCCTACCGGACCACGGCGGAGACCCTCCGCGCCGAGGGGCGGATCCCGGCTTTCGGCGACCACGTCTCGGTGGCCGGGACGCTGCGGGTCCAGGGGGAGAGCACCTCCCTCACCATCAACGTCCCCGAACACGTGGAGGTCTTCCGCCCGGAGGCAGAACCGCGCACCCTCGGCTCCCTCACCCCGGACGACTACCTCCGCCGGGTCCGGGTGCGGGGCCAGGTCTGGTCGGTCCGCCAACCCTACGAAGGTCTGACCCTCATCACCCTCCGCGACACCACCGGCGCGGCAGAGGTCGCCGTCCCGCAGCGCCTCGAACGCCTCACCGGCGAACTCCTCCCCCTGGAGCCAGGGCAGTCGGTGGAAGTCGTGGGGACGGTGGACCTGTACCGGGACACCCCCCAGATCGTCCCGGCGTCGGTGATGGACCTCGTCCTCCTGCCGGAGGAGGTGCCGGTGGCGGAGCCAGCGCAGATCGGGATGCTGACCGAGGCGGACGTGGGCCGGATGGTGGAGGTATCCGGCACCGTCACCTGGGCCGAGCCCTTCTCGGCGGGCTTCAAGTTCGGCCTGGGCGACGGCGGTGCGGAGGTAACGGTGCTCCTCTGGCAGGACACCTACGAGGGCCTGCCCGACCCCGCCGCGCTGGCCCCCGGCGCGCAGGTCCGGGCGATCGGGGAGGTCTCCACCTACCGAGGGGAGATCGAGGTGATCCCAGCCCGACCGATGGACGTGGAGGTGCTGGTCCCGGGGACCGGAGGAACAGTGGGGTCCACCGCGCCGGAGGTCCCACTCTCCGCCCTGAACCTCGACCGAGTCGGGGAGATAGTGACGGTGCAGGGAACCGTGGTGGACGTGGTCTCCTTCTCCAGCGGCTTCAAGTTCACGCTGGACGACGGGACGGGGCAGGTGGTGCTCCTGCTGTGGCTTGCCACCTACGACGAACTGGCCGATCCGGCCGGGCTGAACCTTTCCGCCCGGGTGCGGGCCACCGGTCGGGTGGAGGAGTACGAGGGGACGCTGCAGGTCGTCCCCGCCTCCGGCGTGGACGTGGAGGTGCTCACTCCAGGCCAGGCGGAGGCTCCCCTGCGGAAGACCGGCTCCCTCACCGTCGACGACGTGGGGACGCGGGTGGCGGTGGAGGGGGCGATCGCCCGCACCGAGCCGTTCTCCGGCGGGCAGCGGGTCTGGATCGACGACGGCACCGGCGAGGTGATACTTCTGCTGTGGGACAACGTGTACCGGCGGGTCCCCGAGCAGGACCGATTGATCCCCGGCGCGTGGGTGCGCGCGATGGGGATCGTGGAGGAGTACCGGGGGAGGTTGGAAGTGGTGCCGGTGCTGCCACGAGACGTGAAAACGAGGTGAGGGAAGTGAACACCGTCGATTTCGTCACCGGCCTCCTCTTCGCCGTGGCAGGGGCACTGGTCGCCTCGGCCCTCTCCCTGGTCCCCGCCCTGCACATCTACAACGTCGCCGGTCTCCTCATCCTGGGCACGGCGGCCCTGGGGCCGTTCCTGCCCCCCGAACACCTGGCGATGCTGTTCCTGGGAATGGTCACCTCCTACGCCATCCTCAACACCATCCCCAGCATCTTCCTCTCCGCCCCGGACGACTCCACCGTCTTCGTGGTCCTCCCAGGGCAGAAATACCTGATGCAGCGGCGGGGGTACGAGGCGGCGGTCCTCACTGGCGCCGGCGGACTGGGCGGGGTCGCCGTCCTGGCCCTCCTGACCCCCATCGCACCCCACCTGTTCCCCGCGCTGCGGGCCATCCTCCAGCGGCATATCCACTGGATCCTCTGGACCGTCATCGCCTACATGCTCCTTTCGGAGTGGCCCAAAGGGACCGACCGGCAACCGCCCGGATGGCGGCGGTGGTGGGACGGCTGGAAGAGCCTGGCGGCAGGGCTGGTCACCTTCCTCCTCTCCGGGCTCCTGGGCTTCGTCCTGATGTACCGATCGATCCTCCCCCCGGCCTCCGCCTACCAGAATCTCCTCCCGGCTTTCGTCGGCCTCTTCGCCGTCCCCTGGGTCCTCCAGAACCTGCTGGCGCGGGTGGAACTGCCGGAGCAGTTCGTCGCCAAGAGCGCGGACGCCACCCCCTGGCTGGTGCTGCGGGGAACCTTCGCCGGGGCCTTGGGCGGCCTCTTCGCCGCTTTCTTCCCGGTGGTGACCGGCGGCATCGGCGGCTTCATCGCCGGGCACGCCACCGCCCAGCGGGACGACCGGCTGTTCATCATCTCGCAGGGAGCCTCCAAGGTGGTCTACTACGTCGGCGGCTTCCTGCTCTTCTTCGTGCCGGGCCTCCACCTCACGCGGGGTGGGATGGCCTGGATGGTGAGCACCCTCTGGCGCCCCTACACCCCCCACGAATATTATCTGGCCGTCGCCGCGGTGGTGCTGACCGGGGTGCTCTCCTTCTTCCTCCTGCTTGGACTGACCCGGCTGGCCATCCGGTTGGTGGCGCGGGTCCACTACCGGTGGATCAGCCTGGGGACCCTGATCCTGCTCCTGCTCATCGTGGCGGCGGTCCCGGCGGCGGGGGAGTGGATCGGCGGGGGGACCCCAGCCTCCGCCCTGCGCGCCGGGCTGGGTGGACTGCTCATCTGCGGCGTCGCCACCGGCATCGGCCTGGTCCCCGTCCTCTGGGGCTCCCGCCGGATGAACTGCATGGGGGTCCTGCTGCTCCCTATCGGCCTCAATATGGTCGGCGCAGGAGCGACGGTGGCCCGTTGGCTGGGGTTGATTCCGTAGGGTGAACCACAGAGACACAGAGGACACGGAGATTTCTCGACAATCTTCTCAGAAGCCTCTGTGCCCTCCGTGTCCCTGCGGTGAAATTAAGGAAAGATGAAAGAACATCGCTTCGTGACCACGGTACGAGGACATCGGCTGACGGTGGTGGGATGGCCCGGGGTATGGTCGTGGGACCGGCTGAACCCGGGCACGGCCGCGCTGCTGGAGGCGGCGGTGCTGGAGCCGGAGGACCGGGTGCTGGACCTGGGGTGCGGGACCGGGGTGATGGGCGCGGCGGCAGCGCTGGAGGTCCGGGAGGCGGTGCTGATCGATTGCAACATAGCAGCGGTGGAGTGCGCCCGCCGGACCCTCCAGGCCAACCGGATCGACAACGGTGAGGTCCATCTCGCCGACGGCTGCGCGGGCCTGGAACCAGCCTCCTTCGACAAAGTCCTCTGCCACCTGCCGCGCGAACGGGCGGTTCAGGAGGAACTCCTTCAGGGCGCGGCGGCGGTCCTCCGGCCCGGTGGCACCCTCTATCTCGTCGCCCACCGAGACGCGGGGGTCCGCACCGCCGTCCGCATCGCCCAGGCGGTCTTCGGACGGTGCGGGGTGATCCGCCGGAAGAAGGGCTACCACGTGGCGATGGCGGTCCGCCCGCCGGATCGAGACCATCCCCTGCCGGAGCCGACGTACACGGCCCACACCGCCGTCGTGGGCGGGGTGGAGACGACGGTGGTGGGAAAGCCGGGGGTCTTCTCCTGGGACCGGCTGGACGCGGGGACGGCGGCCCTTATCAAGGCGATGGAGATCGGCCCAGCGGACCGGGTGCTGGACCTGGGGTGCGGGACCGGGCTGGTGGGCGTGGCGGCAGCGCGGCGCGCGCCGGAGGGCCGCGTGGTCCTGGTGGACGCCGACCTGCGGGCGGTGGAGGCAGCCCGGCGGACGCTGGAGGCCAACGGGATCACCAACGGTGAGGTCCTTCTGTCCGACTGCGGAGAGGACCTCCCTCCCGGCTCCTTCGACGTAGTGGCGACCAACCCACCCTTCCACGTGGACGTGGAGGTGGATCGGGCGATCGCCCGTCGGTTCATCGAGGCCGCCGCCCGGCTCCTCCGCGCCGGTGGACGGCTCTACCTGGTCGCCAACCGGTTCCTTCCCTACGAACCCTGGCTACAAGAAGCCTTTCCCCAGGTGGAGGTGGCCTGGGAGGACAAGCGGTACCGCGTCTGGCGCTGCACCCGGTGACTTGCAGGTTTGCCGACTCGCTGACTCGCCGACCCGCTACCTCACCGCCCTCGCGATCGCTGCCACGTGCTCCGGGGTGGAGCCACAACAGCCGCCGACGATCCGCACCCCCAGTTCGTCCACCAGGCGACGGGCGTACTCGGCCATCTGCTCCGGCGTCGCGTCGTACACCACCTGCCCCCCTTCCATCCGGGGCATCCCGGCGTTCGGCTTGACGATGAGGGGGGTATCCGGCGCGGCCTCTCGTATCTTCCGCGCCGCCTCCTCCGTCATCTCCAGGCTCCGACCACAGTTGGCCCCCAGCCCGTCCACACCCAACTCCAGCAGCGCCTGTGCTGCCTGCTCGGGGCGGACCCCCATACTGGTGCGGCCCTTCGTGTCGAAGGAGAGGGTGACCGTGAGCGGCAGGTCCGGCGCGACGCGGCGGCACGCCTCCACCGCGGCCCGCACTTCCTCCAGGGCAGACATCGTCTCGATGTAGAACACATCGACCCCGGCCTCCGCCAGCGCTGCCGCCTGCTCGGCGAAGATCTCCACCGCCTCCTCGTAGGTCCGTTTTCCCAGGGGAGCCAGCAGTTCTCCCAGCGGGCCGATGTCGCCGGCGACGAAGGCCCGGTCGCCAGCGACCTCCCGGGCGATCTCCGCCGCCCTCCGGTTGATCTCGGCCACCCGATCGGCCAGGCCGGCGCGGGAGAGCCGCGCCCGCGTCCCGCCGAAGGTGCAGGTGAGGATCAACTCGGCCCCGGCGTCGATGTAGGCCCGATGCACCTCGGCGATCCGCTCCGGCTGCTCCAGCACCCAGGCCTCCCCGGGCGTCCCCGGAGGCAGCCCCTTCCCCTGAAGCACCGTCCCCATCGCGCCGTCGGCCACCAGCACCGGACCGTTCTTCAACCGTGCCAGGAAATCCATCGTCCCACTCCTCCTACAAGGTCTCTTCGATGAAACATGAGCAAGCACCGGGGGCCCTACCCCAACCGGCTCAACCGCTCCTGAAGTTGCTTACGCGTGGCCTGAAGGTCGGCCAGTTTCTCCCGCTCCCGCTGAACCACGTGGGGCGGGGCTTTCCGGGCGAACTCCCCCGCCAGCAACGCCTCGCTGCGGGCGATGCGGGCCTCTACGTCGGCGATCTGCTTAGACAACCGCTCCCGCTCCGCCTCCAGATCCACCAACCCGGCCAACGGGAGATACGTTACCACGTCGCCAACGACCACCGTGGCCGCCTGCTCTGGCGGCTCCATCGTCTCCTCAATGGTCAACTGCTCCAGGTCGATCCGGGCCAGCCCGGCCAGGAGGTCCCGATGTTCCCGCAGGAGGCCGGCCCACGGACCGGCGGAGAACAGGGCAGGGATGCGCTTCCCCGGCTCCACGTCGTACTCGGCACGGACGTTGCGGATGGACCGGATGAGGCCCATCAGCAGGTCCATCTGCTCCTCTGCCTCCTCGTCCACCTGCCACCGGCTCGGATCGGGCCAGGGAGCAAGGATCAGAGCCTCGGTCTCCTTCGGCAACGGCAGCGCCTGCCACAGTTCCTCGGTCACAAACGGCATAAACGGATGCAGAAGGCGCAGGCTATGCTCCAACACGTTCAGCACCGTCAACTGCTGGGTGGCGGTCGAGGTGGGGGTAGCGCCGTCGGCGTAGAGGGCGATCTTGGAGATCTCCAGATACCAGTCGCAGAACTCTCCCCACAGGAAGTCCTTGATCCGCCGCCCGGCCTCGCCGTACTGGTAGTGCTCGATCAGGTCGGTTACCTCGGCGATGAGGCGGGCCAACCGGCTGGCGATCCACCGTTCCGGCAACCCTGGCTCCGGCTCCGGGTACTCCTCGGGCGAGAGGTCGGTGCTCCCCAGTCCCCGCTCCCAGGCGGAGAGGGCGAACCGGGTCGCCTGCCAGATCTTGTTGGCGAAGTTCCGCGCCCCCTCGATCCGCCGCCGGTCCAGGTTCATATCGTTGCCCGGCGTGGAGGAGGTAAGGAGCGTGTATCGAAGCGCGTCGGCTCCGAACTCCTCGATGATGTTCAGCGGATCATAGAGGTGGGCGTTGGGCATCGACTTGCTGATCTTCTGCCCCTTCTCGTTGCGGATGAGGCCATGGAGGTACACAACCGAGAAGGGGGCCTGCCCGGTCATCTCCAGACCCAGCATGATCTCCCGCGCCACCCAGAAGAAGAGGATGTCGTAGCCGGTCTCCCGCACGTCGGTGGGATAGAAGCGGCGCATATCCTCCGTCTCATCCGGCCAGCCGAGGGTGGAGAAGGGCCAGAGACCGGAGGAGAACCAGGTGTCCAGGACATCCTCATCCTGGTGGATGTTAGGGCTACCGCAGTGGGCACAGACCGCGGGGTCCTCCACTTCGCTGGTCAACCCGCCGCAGTCGTCGCAGTACCAGACCGGGATCCGATGCCCCCACCAGAGTTGGCGGCTGATGCACCAATCCCGGATGTTCTCCAGCCAGTTGAAGTACACCTTCTCGAAGCGGCGTGGTACGATGCGGATGCGACCGTCGCGGACCGCCTGGATGGCCGCTTCGGCCAGCGGCTCGATGCGGACGAACCACTGGGTGGAGATGCGGGGCTCGGTGATGGTGTCGCACCGCTGGCAGTGGCCCACGGCGTGGGTGTGGGGCTCCACGCGGACCAGCAGCCCTTCTTTCTCCAAGTCGGCCACGATCCGAGAGCGGCACTCGAACCGGTCCAGCCCCTCGTAGGGGCCGCCGTTCTCGTTGATCTCGGCGGTGTCGGTGAGGATGTTGACCTGCTCCAGGCCATGCCGCAGGCCGATCTCGTAGTCGTCGGGGTCGTGAGCGGGGGTCACCTTGACCGCGCCGGTGCCGAACTGGGGATCCACTGCCTCGTCGGCGATGATAGGGACAGGACGTCCCACCGCCGGGATCACCGCCGTCTTTCCCACCAGGTCCTTGTACCGTTCGTCACCGGGGTGGACCGCCACGGCGGTGTCGCCCAGCAACGTCTCAGGGCGCGTGGTCGCCACCTCGATGAAGCGGGTGGCCCCTTCCGCCCAGCGACCGCTCCCCCACTCGGCGGCCGGGCCGGACCAGTTTTCGTCGACGATGGGGTAGCGGATGGTCCAGAGGTGCCCCTGCTCCTCCTGGTGGACGTTCTCCAGGTCGGAGATAGCGCTGGTGCAACGGGGGCACCAGTTGACCAGATAGGTCCCCCGATAGATGAGCCCCTTCTTGAAGAGGTGGACAAAAGCCGTGCGGACGGCGCGGGAGAGGCCCGGGTCGAGGGTGAACCGGTCCCGGGTCCAGTCGCAGGAGACACCGAGCCGCTTGTGCTGTTCGGTGATGCGGGCCCGGTGCTCGTGGGCCCACTCCCAGCACCGTTCGATGAACTTCTCCCGCCCCAGGTCGTGCCGGGTGAGGCCCTCCTTTCGCAGTTCCCGCTCCACCACGTTCTGCGTGGCGATCCCGGCGTGGTCGGTGCCGGGGAGGAAAAGGGTCTCGTACCCCTGCATCCGGTGGTAGCGGGTCATCAGATCCTCCACCGCGGCCGTCATCGCGTGGCCCAGGTGGAGCACGCCGGTCACGTTGGGCGGCGGCATCGTGATGCAGAAGCGAGGGCCATCGCGGGTAGCCATCCCTTTCTCCACCATCGTCTCCGGGCGAAAATACCCCTGCTCCTCCCACCAACGGTAGATCCGTTCCTCGATGTCCTGGGGTTTGTAGATCTTCACAAGTCGATCAGTCATTCCCTTCCCTCCTCCGCATATCTCCACCTGGTGATTGGGTGACTAGGTGACTGGATGACCGAGCGATTCGTTGATTCGCCGATCCGCTGATTCGTTAATTCGTTCTCCCATTCGTTGCCCCACCCCATCGCCGCAAAATCTCTCGCGCCTCCTCCACCATCCCCCGGATCACCTCCGCCACCGGCTTGACCTCCCGCATCAGCCCCACGCCCTGGCTGCAGGCCAGCACCCCACCGTTCACGTCTCCCTCCTCCAGCATCCGCCGGGTGTTGGTCCCCGCGGCGACGGAGAGGATCTCCCACAGGTCGGCACCTTGTTGTTCCAACTCCGCCACCTTCAGGGCGGCCTCGTTCCGCCAGGCGCGGAGGGTGTTGTGGAGAGTGCCGAGGATGGGGAGGGTGTCCGTCTCTCTGGCCTCGATCAGCGCTTGCTTCAGGTCGGGGTGGATCGGACACTCCTCGGTGAGCAGGAGCCGGGTGCCGATGGTGACCCCCTCCGCTCCCAGGGCCAGGGCGGCCAGGAACCCTCGCCCGTCGGCGATGCCGCCCGCGGCCAGGACCGGGATCTCCAGGGCATCGGCGGCCAGGGGGACCAGGACCAGCGTGCTGAGTCCCAGTTCGCCGATGTGCCCGCCTCCCTCGCTGCCGAAGACGGTCACCAGATCCACCCCAGCCCGCTGCGCGCTCAGCGCGTGGCGGACGCTGACACACTTGTGCATCGTGACCACCCCCGCTGCCTTCAGCCGTGCCAGGAGATCCTCCGGCGGACGGTGGCCGCTGGTCTCGACCACTGGCACCCCCTCCTCCAGGATGACCTCGACGTAGAGTTCGTTGTCGATCGGGCGCAGGGCGGGGAAGAGGCTCAGGTTGACGCCGAAGGGCTTGTCGGTGAGGGATTTCACCCGACGGACGGCTTCCCAGAATTCCTCCTGCGTCTCATACATCGCCGAGGCCAGCATCCCCAGGGCTCCCGCGTTGGAGATGGCCGCGACGAACTCGGGGGTGGAGATATGCATCATACAGCCCCCGACGATGGGATACTCGATGCCCAGGAGTTGGGTAACACGGGTTTGGAACATCCCTCCTCACCTCATTTGGGTTTCTCCGCCAGAGCGATGAGTCGACGGGACTGGGGGCCGAAGTCCTCCCCTGCCCATCCGCCGTAGGCGGTGACCCATCGCAGCCCAGCGGCTTCGATCAGCGCTTTCAGTTCGGTGGCGGTGTAGATCCGGACGTCGAACTCCAGGCTCTGCCACTGACCACCCTCCAGCCAGCGCCAGGTCTCCCCTGCCCGCCCCTCGACAGGGTCCAGCCAGGGATCCGACAGCACCAGAAGGTCGCCCGCCTCAAACCAGTAGCGTTGCAGGGGCTGCCGAACACGCCAGTCGCGGTTGATCACGTCGATAAGGAAACGGCCGCCGGGCTTCAGCGCCCGGGCCACGCCTTCCAACACCCGCAGATTCTCCTCCTCATCGGCGAAGTAGCCGAAGGATGAGAAGATGTTGACAACCGCGTCGAATGCCTCCACCCATGGGACCTCCCGCATATCTCCCTGGTGCCACTCCACCCTGACCCCGGCCTGAGCACCGTTTGCGCGGGCCTGCCCCAGCAACGTCTCACTGAGGTCCAGCCCTGTCACCCGGAACCCCCTTTGGGCCAGCGGGATAGCGATCCGACCATAACCACAAGCCAGGTCAAGAATCGAGGCCCCTGGCTCAAGTCTCAAGTAGGCGATGATCCCCTCCACCTGCTGCTCCGTGGCCTCCGGCGAGGCCAAGGGACCCCAGAGACGCAGGTACCTGTCGTCGAAGAGAGTCTCCCACCAGGCCATACCGCACCTCCCGAATACGCAAACGCCCCTCCCGTCCAGGGACGGAAGGGGCCGTTTCCGCGGTACCACCCTGGTTCGCTGGCAATGCCAGCGCCCTCGCTAGCCCTCGCCCGTCGAGGACGGCCAAGGGCCTCCGCTGTAACGGGCGGACCCGGAGGGGCTTATCCGAAGCCGGAGCCTCGGTTCGGCCCCCCGACTCCCAGGCGACCTTCGGCCGGTAGCGCTGCAGGGGGCTTGCAGCCTATGACCCCCCTCTCTACCCGCCGGAAAGGCGGTTCACCAGGGCCGATCCGGCCTACTCCTCCTGTTCATCGTCGTTGCACAAAGCAAGTTGTTCGGTTCAGCGTGCGACTCGATTCTACCACTTCTGGGGCGGTTTGTCAAAAGCGATCCCCTCTGACAAGAACTCCGCGCCCTCTGCGCCTCTGCGGCGAATCTCAATCCTGGCCCGCTGACACGCCGCCCTTGCGGATAACGGCAAGGTGTGATAAGATAAAAACGCGCAGGCGAAAAACACACTGGGGCGTGGCCAAGTGGTAAGGCAACGGACTTTGGATCCGTGATCGTAGGTTCGAATCCTACCGCCCCAGCCTGGAGTGTTTTTTGGGCGGCCCACGCCGGGCCGCCCAACTCCTGTACGGAGACGAGGTGGGCAGTGCCATCGTGCCGGAAGGTCAGTGATCTTTGCTGTAGCATATTGGGTTACGCCATCTTCACCGAAGCCGACACGTGGGAGGAGTTGAAGGAAGCCGTCCAGGATGCCGTGCGCTGCCACTTTGATGAGAAAGAGCGGCCGGCAATGGTCTGGTTGCGCCTCGTCCAGGAGGAGGCTGTGCCGGTATGAAGCTGCCTCGGGACTGGGCGGGCGAAAAGCTCGCCAAGTTGCTCAGGCGGTACGGTTATGAGGTCACCCGCCAGACGGGGAGCCATATGCGGCTAGAGTTCGGACATCGGGTGTGAGACCCCTCCTCGGCGGACCTGGCACCGGTCTGAAGGCTAGGCCGATCTCCCGCCAGCCCCGCCTGTTCACGGCGGGGCGGATCAACAGAAGGACTCAGGGGGAATCCCTCATCATCAGCGGCAGGTAGATACGGTGCCCTGTCGCGCTGCCATGCCAAAAGCCCTGCCCCAGCGAGACCTCCTCGGCAGAGACGACGCCCACCACCGGTTGACCCAGCGTGCCCCGCAGGCTCACCCCCTCGGCAGAGGCCGCCGACGCCCCGCTGCCCAGCACTTCTCGCGGCCGATGGAGGCTGTCACCGTCCAGTGCCAGCCCGCTCACCCTCCCCCCGACCACGGCCAGGGGAAGCAGCAGGATCAGCGCCAACGCCAGAAAGTGGATCGTTCTCATCAACAGACCTCCTTACGGGCAACCACTGGCGTTGAAGGTAGTGCCCCGCGACACGGCCACGCAGGTCACTGTGCCGTACACCGCACCGCCCACCAGCCGGGAGTTGCTCAGGGTGACGGTGCCGCCGACGTTATAAACGGCGTTGGTCCCTCCCTTGATCACACTCTGGGTCGCCGTTGCTGTTGAGGATAGGTGGTTATGCAGGCCATAGTTGTTGCTGCCGTTCTTCCCTGAGAGAGTGGCGCCCTCAATGGTCACGGTTCCATAATAGTTGCGGAAGCCGTAGGTAGAACCTCCTCCACGACCGGTGAGGGAGCCTCCATGCACCGTCACCACCCCGCCGCTGGTGTTATATCCCCCGTAGCTTTCAAGGGAGCCGTCCTCGCCCAGGACAGTGACGCCTTCGGTATTCAGCGTGCCTCTGTTGGCAAGGCCATAGGCCTGGCCTCCCCCACGACCAGTGAGGGAGCCGCCGTGCACCGTCACCGTCCCGCTGCTATAGCTCCCCAGGCCAACGCTAAAAACGCTGCCGTCCTCGCCCAGGGCGGTGGCGTCCTCAACATCCAGGGTGGCGTCGTTGAAAAGGCCATAGGCGTCGTCTCCCCCACGACCGGTGAAGGAGCCGCCGTGCACCGTCACCGTCCCGCTGCCGCCGTTCCTCAGGCCGGCGTTCGAGCCGCCGCCATTCTCGCCCAGGGCGATGACTCCCTCGACGTACAGGGTAGCGGCGTTGAACAAGCCATAGGCATTGGCAGTACCGCCACGTCCGGTGAAGGAGCCGCCACGCACCCTCGCCGTCGCGCCGCCATAGTTGTACAGGCCGTAATTATTATTGCTGCCGTTCTCGGCCAGGGCGGTGACATCTCGGAGGGTGACATTTGTGCCGCTGCCGAACAGGTAGATGCCATAGTTTGTTGTGTTGTTCCCCTGCGCACGCGCCGTCACGTCCGCCACCAGGGTATCGGTCGCCCCTTCCGGCGCCAGCAGGGCCGTGGCGAAACTGCCTGCCCCTTCGTTGGTCACCGTCAGGTCGCGCAGGCTGACGTTCGAAGTCAAGACCAACGTGGCAAACGGCGTGTCGGGACCGGTGCTGGCAACGGTGCTGGTGATGACCGTCACCTCCTGCCCCGCCCCTTGCAGGTGGATGTAGGGCTTGATCGTCACCGTGTCGCTATAGATCCCCGGCGCCACCCACACCAGGTACGGCTTGGCCGCCGTGGCGTCGGTGATGCTGTCTATGGCCGCCTGGATGCTGACATAGTCGCCGCCGCTTTTGGCTACCACCACTACCTGGGCATAGTGCTGCTGATAGCGACCGTCGAACCAGGTCGTGTCTGCGCCAAAGACGTTCCCCTCAAGGGTCAAGCCAGTGGTGGCTGTGTAGGTGGTATCGTCGTCCACCCCGTCGGCGAAACCGGCCGGCACGTCGGTCAATCCATCCCACGACACCACAGATGCCTGCTCGGCCCGCAAAGCGTAGGGCACAGCCGCAATGCGCGTGTCCGGGCTAAGCCGAGTAAAGACGCTCCCATCGTCGCTGAACCAGACCCGCAGGTAGCGGTCTGGTTGCTCGAAAACGGTGGCTGTCAACTCCTGAGTCATATTGTCCAGCGACGTGTCTCCCAGCAACACGTTGAACAAGCCGTTGCTCACCGTCAGGGACACGGCGGCTGTCGGCTCGCCACCGCCCACACTGCTGCCGTCGTTCGACCAATAGGTGGTGGTTCCGGCGGCGTCCACGATGGCGAACTTGAAGTAGCCGATGCCGGTAAAGGGAGTGCTGTCCACCACCACCTCCCCCTGGTAGGAGACGACGGTCGGTGCGCCGCCTCCCTGCGCCGGCGAGGCCGCCCCCGGCGCAGCCCAACTCCACGTCGCCCACAGCGCCGCCCCGCCGAACAGCACCAGAGCGAGAGTCAAGACGAAGCGCGTTTTTCTGTTCATTATCAATTCTCCTTGTCTATACTCTTGCGGTCTTTGCCGTCCAGGCAGCATCCCTATCAAGTGTTGCTCCAAGAGAGCGCATCCTGAGGATAATGCCCCAGATGTGGTGCAAAATCGCGGTTTGACAAAAGTGGTCACCGGGTGCTTTCTTAAGGGTGTAGACCAGCAACCCCTAGAGAGGAGGCAACCGACGGCCGATCCTACTATAACACCATAGGGGCACTTGCGCAACAACGGCATCGACCTGGACGGCGACTTCTTGCGGGAGGGGATTGCGCTGCTGGCGCAGTTGCTGATGGAAAAGGTTCTCTCACTCGCATTCTATCATGACACACAGAGACGGACAACGGATATATGCCGGGGACTGGACAGAAGTTCGGACACACCTGATCCAGCCCGCCGCAAACAGGCGGGGCGGGCGGGAAATCGGCCTAGCACCGGCGCTTCAGGCCGGTGCCAGGCCCGCCGAGAAGGAGCCTCTCACCCGATGTCCGATCTCCTGTCCAAAGGTCAGATATATATGAGCGAGAACGGGCGATCGCCACCGGATCTGACCGACAGGGAACTAACCGGAGCCGTCAACCAGGCAGTCAAGGCCATCGCCATCGCCCGCGGCTACCTGGAGCCGGATGGCATCGACACAGCCTGTGTCCCGGCCTTCGCCGAATTGGAGATCGAGGGCCAGGAGCGAACGGCGGTCCGGCTGGAGGTGTTTAGCCAGTAGCGAACCCTGGATGAATGTGGACAAACTACTTGCGGATCGTGAGAAATGTGTTAAGATAAAAACGTAAAACGGACATAACGGAGATCACTTCCCAGGCTACGGCGGAACTTTGGATCCGTGATCGTAGGTTCGAATCCTACCGCCCCAGCCTGATGGATGGGAACGCCTTCGACTTTCCGAAGGCCCTATTTCGACCGCTATCGTAGCGATCGGTCAGACTTTGGACGAGTCGGCAAGTAAAAGGGGTGCTTTTAGCGATGGGAAAGGCCGTGACCGGCCCCGTTGGGGCTGGGTGACGGCTGTTTTCGTTTCTGGAGGTAAGCGATGCGCACCGGTGCAGTGATCCTAGCCGCCGGGCAGGGAACCCGTATGCGGTCCGATCTACCCAAAGTGCTCCATCCGCTGGCTGGACGGCCGATGGTGCTGTACGCCATCGACGCGGTCCGCAGCCTGACCGATCTCCCTCCCGTCCTCGTCGTCGGCCACGGGGCCGAGGCGGTCCGCCAGACGGTGGGAGAGAGCGTCGTCTATGTCGAGCAGCGGGAGCAGAAAGGGACCGGCCACGCCGTGCTGCAGACGCGAGAAACACTGCGCGACCGGGCCGACTTGGTACTGATCACCTACGCCGATATGCCGCTCCTGCGGCCGGAGACGCTGCGCCGACTGGTCGACCGACAGCGCGAGAACACGGGTCCTCTGACGCTCCTGACCCTGATCGCCGACGACCCCCGGGGGTTCGGCCGCGTAGTGCGCGATGAAGACGGAGGGATCGTCGCTATCGTCGAGGAAGCAACGGCCACGCCGGAGCAACTGGCGATCCGGGAACTGAACGCCGGTGTGTACTGCTTCGACGCAGAGTGGCTGTGGTCACACGTCGACCGGATTCCGCTTAGCATGCCCAAGCAGGAATACTACCTGACCGACCTGATCGGAATGGCAGCGGCGGAAGGGCTGCGCGTGGAGGGAGTCCCCGCCGAGGACCCAACGGAGGCCCTGGGGATCAACACCCGCGTCCATCTGGCGGAGGCTGAAGCGATCCTCCGCCGCCGGATCAACCGTCACTGGATGGAGGCGGGGGTGACGATGATCGACCCGGAGACGACCTACATTGAGGCCGAGGTCCAGATCGGGCGGGATACGACCATCTGGCCCAACACGATCTTGCGCGGTGAGACGGTCATCGGCGAACGGTGCCAGATCGGCCCCAACAGCCTTGTTGAAGACAGCACGATCGGGGATGAGTGTCGCGTCCTGGCCTCGGTGGTGGAGGGGGCCGTGATGGAAAGGGGAAGCGACGTGGGACCCTTCAGCCATTTGCGACCCGGGGCACGGATCTGCACCGGTGCCCACGTGGGCAACTTCGGAGAGATCAAGAACGCCACACTGGGACCAGGGGCCAAGATGGGCCACTTCAGTTACCTGGGCGACGCAGAGGTAGGAGCCGGGGCCAACATCGGCGCTGGAACCATCACCTGCAACTACGACGGGAGACAGAAACACCGTACAGAGATCGGCGAAAAGGCCTTCATCGGCTCCGGCACAATGCTGGTCGCACCGGTACGGATCGGAAAGGAAGCCGTGATCGGGGCTGGCGCCGTGGTGACGCGGGACATCCCGGACGGAGCGTTGGCCTACGGAGTGCCAGCGAGGGTCAAGAAACAAGGGACAAGAGACAAGAAGCAGGAAGCAGGAAGCAGGGAACAGGAAACAGGAGGGCATAAACAGTGAGCCTTGAGAACTGGCTGGGGCTTGTGGGCCTTTTGGTGGTGGTGATCGCCCGGGGGACACTGGCAGCAGCCAAAGCGGCCTTCACCAGCGTCCGCCGAGGTCGCCTGTGGCAACTAGCCGAGGGAGGGGTGCCAAACGCCAACCATGCAGCCCAGTTGGCGGAAGAGGCCAGCCGTCTGTTGGGAACACTGTACCTGGGTAGCGCGATCCTGACGGTCCTAGCCTCTGCTCTGGCGATCCTGACCCTGTTTTCGCCACTCACGAACGCCCTGACCGACAGCGGCCTACCCGGCGGCTGGGCGGCCGGTCTGAGTCTGTTCCTCATCGTCATCGGCGTGGCCTGCCTGCTCCTTATCGCCGGACAACTGGTCCCGGAAGCGATCGCCGCAGCCCGCGCAGAGCACTGGGCCCTGCGTCTGAGTTGGATCGTCCGAGTGGCCCAGACAGCACTGTGGCCTCTCGTGCGACTGATGGTCTGGCTCAGCAATCAACTGGCAAGTCCGTTCGGAGGTGTTCCATTCAAAGGGACCTCCTTGATCAGCGAAGAAGAGATCAAGACCCTGGTGGATGCAGGCGAGGAGGAAGGGGTCATTGAAGAAGAGGAACGGGAGATGATCTACTCCATCTTCGCCTTCGGCGACACCCTGGCCCGCGAGGTAATGGTCCCTCGGATCGACATCGTGGCTCTGGATGTCAACACCCCGCTGCCGGAAGCGGCGGATCGGGTCATCGAGGCCGGTCACTCCCGCATCCCTGTCTATGAGGGCTCGATCGACAACATCGTCGGGCTGCTGTACGCCAAAGACCTGCTGGCCTACCTGCGAAACGGGCACGACGACCTCTCACTCCGCCAGATCCTCCGCCCCGCCTACTTCGTCCCGGAGACAAAGAAGGTGGACGACCTCCTGCGCGAGATGCAGCAACACCGTATCCATATGGCCATCGTGGTAGACGAGTACGGCGGGACAGCGGGACTCGTGACGGTGGAGGACATTCTGGAGGAGATCGTCGGGGAAATCCAGGACGAATACGACGAGGAAGAACCGGTTTTCGAGCAAGTGGGGGAAGGAGAGTACATCATCGACGCCCGGATGGATCTGGACGACGTGAACGAACTCCTGGGGACGGAACTATCCACCGAGTCCGGAGAGACTCTGGGTGGGCTGATCTACTGCACGCTGGGCAAGGTGCCGGAGCCCGGCGATCGGCTTGAAGTGGATGGGCTGGAGATCGAGGTTCTGACGGTGAAAGGACGACGCATCGGGAAGGTGCGCGGCCGATTAGAAAAGAGGGATTCCGATGAAACGGTTTGACCCGGTCGTCTTGATCGAACAGGCACAAGCAGCACGGGATCGGGCCTACGCACCGTACTCAAACTACCGCGTCGGCGCGGCCATTTTGGGGAAGTCCGGGACCGTCTACACCGGCTGCAATGTGGAAAACGCGGTGTACCCCCTCGGCCTCTGCGCCGAGCGGGTCGCGCTCGCCAAGGCGATCTCCGAGGGAGAGCGGGAGTTCGTCGCCTTGGCTGTGGTGACGGAAAACGGCGGGACGCCTTGCGGTGCTTGCCGTCAGACCCTGCGGGAGTTTGGTGAGGAGATCGTGGTGCTGATCGCAGACGCCTCAGGGGCCTACCGGGAGACGACGGTGGCCGAACTCCTGCCGGACAGTTTCAGCGCCAAGGACCTACAGGACCGCTGAACGGATGCTCTCGCTAGGGCAGCAGGAGGCATACAGGCGTCGCTACACGAAGGAAAACCCGGGCTGGCGACCAGCCACCCACGTCTATCGGGACCAGATCGAGGCCTACCTCACACCCGAAACGCGCCTGCTCGACCTGGGGTGCGGCCGCGGCGGGATCGTCGAGCAGCTCCTTGACACAGCAGGCTGGTGGGTAGGCATCGACCCCGACCTCCGCTCCCTCCAGGAGCACCGCTTGCCTGCTCTCCCTCGCCTGTGTGGGCAGGCCGAGAGCCTCCCCTTCCCCGACGATTCCTTCGACCTTGTCTGCTGCTCCTGGGTCCTAGAACACCTACCCGACCCGCCCCGCGCCCTGGCAGAGGTGGCGCGCGTGCTGGCCCCTGGCGGCTATTTCATATTCCTGACCCCCAACCGCCGTCACCCTTTGCTGGTGTTCAACCGGCTTCTGGGCCGGAGTCAGGGCCGACTGGTGAACCGGCTCTACGGGCGCGCCACCACCGACACCTTCCCTGCCCTCTACAGGGCCAACACCCCCAACCACCTGCGCGCGCTATTGGCAGACGCGGGGTTGAAACCGGTGGAATTGACCCTGGTGGAGGACCCCACTTACCTGGCGTTCACCGAAGGCCTCTACCGCCTCTCCTGCCTGCTGGAACGGGCGCTCCCTCCAGCGCTGCGGATCCACATCGTGGGAGTGGCCATCCACGAATAGGGCACGAATGCACGAATATCGTGGACGGCCTAGCCGGCTACTTTCTTCCAGTCGGCCAGGAACCGCTCCAGCCCCACATCGGTAAATGGACTGCGGATCATCGCCTGGAGCACCTTGAAGGGGAGAGTGATGATATCGGCTCCGGCGAGGAGAGCGTCCACCACGTGGCCCGTGTGCCGGATGCTGGCGGCGAGCAACTGGCAGGGAAAGCCATAATTGTCAAAGATGTCCCGCGTCTGCCGGATCACCGCCATCCCCTCCAGCCCCGCGTCGTCCATCCGCCCTACGAAGACGGAAGCATAGGTCGCCCCAGCCTTGGCTGCTAGGTAGGCCTGGGCGGGGGAGAAGATCAGTGTGGCGTTGATCCGTCCATTGGGCCAGGTGGAGATTTCCCGCATCGCCTTCAGGCCCTCAACGGTGCAGGGGATCTTGACGAAGACGTGCTCCGACCAGGAGAGAATCTCCCGCGCCTCCTTGATCATCCCCTCCGCGTCGGTGCTGATCACCTCCGCACTGACCGGTCCTTGTACGATGTCCACGATCTCCAGCGTGTTCGCCTTGAGATCGGCGGTGCCGGCTCGCATCATCAGAGTGGGGTTGGTCGTCACACCATCTATCACCCCCCACGACGCCGCCTCTCGGATCTCATCCAGATCGGCCGAGTCAAGGAACAGCAACGCCATCACCCCACCTCCTCGTGTGTTGTGTTAACCCGCCAACCACTGAGGACTATAGAGATCTCTAAACCTTCAAGGTACTCTCTGCGTCCCTTGTGCCCCCGTGGTTTTCTACAAACAACCGCTTCCGCCGGATGCGGAAGAAGCCCTCTGCCAGACCCAGCGCGTCCAGGACCTCTTCCGGTCGACCCGTCGCCCCCTCTCGGGCGGCCAAAACCATCCCCAGGACCACCTCCCCAGGCCGCGTCGCTTCGACCCACAGGCGGTGGACCAGCGGGCGTAGGTCGTATGAGCGACCGCGGCGCTGGCGGGGAAGGGTCTGTGTCGCCAGGAGGTCCTCCACTCGACGTGGGACCTCCTCCGCAGGTTGGTCCGTCTCCACAGCGACCTCGTACTCCGCCGCCTGCACCTGGCGGGGCAGCGCAGGCTCCCCCAGGTCCACTTCCTCCACCTCCAGAACGTCCAGCCCCTCAGGCACCACACGCGCCAACGCCGTATGGACGGCCTCAGGCGACATCACCTCCGTCAGCCAGATGTCCATCCACTCCGCGTCGGCGGCGAAGCCCACCGGCAACGCAGCGCCGATCTGGATGCGGGGCCTGGGGTTGAAACCGCCCGAATAAGAGAGAGGAAGCCCAGCCCGCCGGATCGCCCGTTCCCAGACCCGCATCTGCTCCAGGTGGGAGACGTACCGAAGCGGACCGTCCACGCGGTACGTGATCCGCAGTCGTTGTCGCTTCGCCGTGGCCTCGGTCAAGCCTCCCTCCGGTTCAATTCGTAGATGATCCGCAAGCCGTGGAGGGTCAGCCACGGGTCCACCACGTCGATCACATCGGTCTCCTTGGCGATGACCTCCGCCAGCCCTCCGGTGGCGATGACACGGGTCTCGGGCCCCAGTTCAGCCTTGAACCGGGCGACCATCCCCTCCACCAGCCCTACGTAGCCGAACAGGAGACCCGACTGGATACTGTGCACCGTGTTCCGCCCGATAGCAGAAGGGGGACGGGTCAGTTCCACACGGGGCAGTTTGGCGGTTCGCTCGAAGAGGGCCTGGGCAGCGATACCGATGCCCGGAGCAATCGCTCCGCCCAGGTAGTCCCCTTCCGCGGAGACCGCGTCAAAGGTGGTGGCGGTGCCGAAGTCCACCACGCAGGCTGGAACGCCGTAGAGCGCACGGACGGCCGCAGCGTCCACGACCCGGTCGGCCCCCACCTCTTTGGGATTCTCGTACCGGATACGGACGCCGGTCCGCACCCCCGCATCCACCACCAAAGGGTCCTGCCCCAGATACTCGCGGCAGACCTGGACGAAGGTGGGAGTCAGAGGAGGAACGACGCTGGCGATCGCTACGCCGGTCACGTCCTCCGGTCGGTGGCCTCGGTGACGGAACAGTTGAAGCAGCAGGATCCCGTACTCGTCGGGCATCTTGTCGTGGATCGTGCGGATGCGCCAGCGGGGTCCCAACGTCTTCCCCTGGTAGAGGCCAAAAGTAATGTTCGTGTTGCCGACATCGATGGCGAGTAGCATCTACTCACCCTCCTTTCCACGACAGGTGAGATCCTGTACCGCACGGAGTATATCACGCTCTCTCCTTCCACGCCAGAGGCCGGGGTCCCGACCGCTTCAAGACGAGACCCTGTTTCCGAAATCCCCCCGTGTCCTCCGCGCCGCTGCGGTGTTCCATATCCTGAAAAGGCCTAACTCATGCTGGAGGGGAAAGACTCGATGTGGCAATGGACAGCAGTGCTGCTTACCGGTTACCTCCTGGGCTCCATCCCTGTGGGCTACCTGGTCGTTCGCTGGCTGCGCGGGGTCGACGTGCGCGAAGTGGGGAGCGGACGGACCGGGGGGACCAACGTGCTACGGGCCGCCGGCTGGGGAGGCGCCGTGCTGACCGGAGTGGGAGACGGAGTGAAAGCCCTGGCAGCGGTCCTCTTCGCCCGCCAGTTGGGCAGCCCCCCGCTGTTGGTGGCTCTCGCCGGCGTCGCCGCCGTCGTGGGGCATAACTACTCCGTCTTCCTGGGGTTCCGCGGTGGGGCAGGGACGATGGCATCCATCGGCGGGGCGACGGGCCTGTGGCCCTGGAGCCTTCCCATCTCCCTCGTCGCCCTCCTTCCCACCGCGCTCATCACCCGCCGCGCCTCTCTGGGGTCCATCACCGTAGCCCTCGTCCTACCACTCCTCTTCACCGCACGGGCAGCGCTGGGGCTAGGACCCTGGGCCTACGTGATCCACGGCGTCCTGACCTCCGCCCTCACCCTCTGGTCACTGCGGCCCAACATCCGTAGGCTCCTGCGTGGGGAGGAGCGGCAGATCAACCTCAAAGTTGGGAAGGAAGACCGCAAGCCGTAGTTCTCTTCTCCGCGGGTTGATGCTATAATGCTCCCTGTGACCTCACCGCTGGGGTGATACCGACCGTTCCACGCCGCACAAGGAGGGAGCCTATGTCGGAGAGCCGACTTCATGGAAAGGGGATCTGGGCCCGGCCTCGCGGGGGCACGACCTCGGAACTGGACCGGGCCATCGAGATCGCGCATCAGGTTGAAGCGACCCACATCCTCTACAAGGTCGCTCACGGGCCGATTTACCTGCGCGGCTCGGATCAGGCAGCCCAGCGCATCCTGGATGCGGGGCTGATCCCTATCGGTTGGATGTGGCTGCTCCTCGACGACCCAACGGGTGAGGCGCGTGCAGCAGCCCGAGCCTTCGAGGAAGGGTACCAGGGGCTGGTCTTCGACACGGAGGGACCTTGCCGGGGCAAGTTCGACAACGCCCGCGCCCTCGCCCGCGCCGTCCGCGATCTGGACCTCGACCTGGACCGGTTGTACAACTGCTCCTTCCCCAACATCTCCCACCATCGGAACCTCCCCTACGACGAACTGAACGAGATCTGCAAGGGCGGGCTGATGCCGATGGCCTACGGCACCTTCTTCGCGCCCGGCAGTCCCTACTCCTGGGAATTCCAGGCCCGGCGGGTGATCGACGAGTGGACCTATGGCCACTACGAATATTGGTGTCGCCGCTGGGGGTACCGCCCCCCGATTTACCCGGTCCTTGCCCCCTATCACGACGAATACGGCTCGGTCCGAATGGGACCGGAGGAATTCCAGGTCTGGCTGGACCGACTGGCGGCCCACAGCCCCACCTTCTTCAGCATCTTCACCGCCGCCGTGATCGATGATACACTGCTGCCGCTGATCCGCGACTTCCCCCTCGCCGAGGTGCCGGAGGACCTACCCGTGCCCGAACAGGTCTACGTCCGCGCCCTCGAAGGTGCCGTCCTTTACCACCGTCCCGACCCCACCTCCCAGCGGTTGAAAGCGGTGATCTACGGGACCACGCTGGAGGGTCTCCGCTGGTTCGTCGAGCCGGATGGCGACCGATGGCTCCAGATACGCACGGCGGACGGGACCGTCGGCTGGGTCCCGTCCGAGAACGTCTCTCAGGTCGACCCCGGTCCCCCGCCGACGCTCTCACCCCCACCCCCGCCCCCTCCGGGTCAGGTCACCCACGTCTGGACCGAGCAAGAGGTCAACTACCGCAACCAGCCAGTGGTCCGCTCAGACACGCTCATCGGCCGTCTCTACCCGGAGGCACGGCTGCGGGTGCTGGAAGACCCGATCGCTGCTCGAGAGAAAGTGGGCAAGCGGGGGCAATGGCTCAACGTCCAGTTGGAACCGGACGGTCCCGAAGGGTGGATCGCCGCCTGGTACGTCACCGCCCACGCGCCGGGCCACGAGGAGGTCGCCCCAACCCACGTCCGCGTCACCAGCCCGGGCGATCTCGACGTCCGTTCCATCCCCCGCGCCGACGGGCCGGTGATCTGGCGCGTGCCCAGGGGAACCATCCTCCAGGTCCTTGACGACCCCCACGAGGCGGAGGCCAGGGTGGGCCGCGTTGGGGAGTGGCTCCACGTCCGCACCCCCAGCCTCCACGAGGGGTACGTGGAAGCGGGCCACCTCGACCCCGACGTCCCACCCGACGAGCGTCGCCCGGCGAACGACGCCGTGCTTCCCTTCGGAGAGTGCGCGTGGATCTTCGGCATCCACGGCGCCAGGGTGAACGAGACGGAGGACTTTCGCCACCTCTTCCGGGGGTCCGGTAAGACCGGCTGGGTTCTCTTCACCGAAGACATCGGCCACAACCCGAACGCGCTGGGGCCGGACGAGGCCCGCCGTCGCAAACTGTGGGACTGGGCCCGCTCCGGCTACGGGGTCATCATCCGCCTCAACAACGGCTACGAGCCCAACGGCACCCTGCCGGAGTCCCGCTACTATGAGGACTTCGCCCGCACCTGTGCCCGCTACGCCGAACTGTACCTCAAACACCCCGAGGTGAGTTCCCGGATCTACACCTGGGTCATCGTCATCGGCAACGAACAGAACAACGTGCGGGAGCACCCCGGCGGCGTGCAGCACCCCCGGGAGCACATCACACCCCAACTGTACGCCCGGGCCTTCAACCTGGCCTATCGGTACATCAAGACGGTGCTTCCCAACGCGACGGTGGTCCCGGGCGCGGTGGACCCCTACAACACCTTCCCCTGGGCATTGATGGGAGGCCGCCGCTACCGTCCGCTGGACTACTTCCGGGAGATGCTGGACGGGATCGAGGAACTGGACGGTTTCGCCCTCCATACCTACACCCACGGCCCGGTGGTCGATTACATCACCCACCGCAAGGTGTTTACCGACCCGCCGCTCGACCCCGGCACGGTCCACGAGCATTATTACGACTTCCAGGCCTACCGCTCCTTCATCGAAGCCATCCCGGAGAAGTGGCGAAACCGGCCGGTCTACATCACCGAGACCAACCACTGGACGATCAACCCGGACGGCACCGGGCCCGCGGGGTGGGTGAACCGGAACATCGGATGGGTGCGGGCGGCCTACGAGGAGATCCACCGCTGGAACTCCACCCCCCACGCCCAGCAGATCCACTGCCTGCTCCTCTACCGCTGGCAGGGGGACGCCTGGGCGATCAACACCAAGGACCAGATCCAGGCGGACTTCCGGATGGCGCTCGCCAGGGACTACCGCTGGCGCCGCTAAGTATAAGAACCACAGAGACGCGGAGAGCACAGAGGGTCTCATAATCAGAGGAAACTCTGTGTCCTCTGTGTCTCTGTGATGCTATTTCATGCAAGGAGAGCGAAGTGATGACCGACCTGCGAGGTGTACCCTTCGAGAAACTGGAGATCGGACAGACCGTCGAGACGCCGGCCCGGACCGTGACCGAGGCCGATGTCGTCCTCTTCGCCGGCCTCTCCGGGGATTACAATCCCCTCCACACCGACGCCGAGTACGCCAAGACGACGATCTTCGGCGAACGGATCGCCCACGGCATCCTGGGGTTGGCCATCGCCAGCGGCCTGGCCTGGCGGACCGGTTTGTTGGAGGGCACGGCGGAGGCGCTGACCACGATCGAGTGGAAGTTCCGCGCTCCGATCCGCATCGGCGACACGGTGCGGCTGCGGATCGAGGTGAAGCAGAAGAAGGAAGCCCCTCGGTTGGGTGGCGGGTTCGTCACCTTCGCCGCTACGCTGCTGAACCAGCGCGACCAGGTGGTGCAGAAAGGGACGTGGACCCTGTTGATCCGTGGTGAGAAGGCTGAAGAGGACGAGGGGGAATGAGCGACGTTCCGCCTTACCTTCACCGCCTCTCCGTTCCCACCCCTTTCCCCGTCGGACCGGTCAACGTATACCTGGTCGAGGATGGGGACGGCCTCACCCTGATCGACGTCGGTCCTCGGTTTACCCCGGCGAGGAAAGCACTACACGAAGGACTGGCGACCTTTGGCCATCGGCTGCGCGACGTCCGGCGGATCATCCTCACCCACACCCACAGCGACCACGCCGGGATGGCCGCCGAGGTCGTGGAGGCCTCCGGCGCGCAGGTGCTGACCCACCCGTGGAACTTCCCTGAACTGGCCGACTACAGCGCAGAGCGGGAGCGCAGGCTGGCCTTCTACGCCGCGCTGATGCAAGAAGCGGGGATGAACCCCGAGGTGATGGCCCAGATCGCGGCGGCCCGCCGGGGTTTCAGCCGGTTCGCCCAGGCGGTCCAGCCGGACCTTCCCCTGGAGGAGGGCACGGTCCTCTACCTGGGCGGCGAGCCGTGGCAGGTGCTCCACACCCCTGGCCACACCGGAGGGCTGATCTGCCTCTACCAGCCCGAGCGGCGGCTCCTTCTCTCCAGCGACCACCTTCTACGGGACGTCTCCTCCAACCCCATCGTCGAGCCGCCCAGGAGGGAGGGAGAGCCCCGCCCCAAGCGGCTACTGGACTACCTGGCCCAGTTGAAGCGCGTAGCGCAGATGGGGGTGGACCTCGCCCTGCCGAGCCACGGGCCGCCCATCACCGACGTGAAAGGGCTGATCGAGCGGCGGCTGGCTTTCCACAGGGAGCGTGCCCAGCAGGTACTGGACGTCCTCAGCGGTGGGGAACGCTCGGCCTACGAGATCAGCCTGGCCCTCTTCCCCGACCTCGACCCCATCAACCGATTCCTGGCCGTCTCCGAGGTCATCGGCCACCTGGATTGGCTGGAGGAGCAGGGAAAAGTGACCTCCCGGATGGACGGCCCCATCCGCCGCTGGATCCGCAGGGTTTAGTTTCACCACAGAGGCACAGAGGGCACAGAGAATCTCAAAAAATCTGGGAGACCTCTGTGCCCTCTGCGTCTAGTATAATAAAGGCAAGGACACGGCAGGCCGACTGCGTCTGGGTCCCGCAAGGAGACCGTCGCAGAGCGCGGGTCGCCGTGTCCTCACCGGGATAGCCCGAACAGCTGTTAGGGCC
>DUEL01000056.1 GCA_011192125.1 Thermoflexia bacterium | reverse complement strand
GTGGGATGGGGGTAGGGGTGGGCGGGACCGGCGTGGCGGTCGCCGGCGGTGGTGAGGTGGGGGTGGCAGGGGCGGGAGTCGGCGTGCGCGTGGGCACGGTCTGGCGATGGGGGTTCTGCCCCGGAGTGGCCCACGCTGCCGGAACCAGCCAGGCGACCAGGATAGATGCGGCGACGAGAAGGACCAGCAGCCATCGACCCTGAGCGGACGAGGAGAACCTGCGCATGCTAATACCTCCAATCGTTGGCGGACAAACCTTACTCCTGAAGTTCGGGCGTGAAGGTGTCCGAACTTATGTCCGAAGGGCAGTTACCCTTCCGGACTCACAGTCGGTGGTTGGTAACGAGCAAAGGTTACGGCCAGCGAGGTGGGAGCCTTGGTGGCCGGGTCGAACAGGTTGCCTGTCGGGTACATCGAGTCGGCCAAGCTGTACCAACACCACCATTGGACCAGCCGGTCGCCGTCGGCGGGATACCCCACCTCGGGATCGATCGCCGTGAGAAACAGGTCGAACGTGGCCGTCATAAACGACGCCACCCGGGCGGGGTCGAAGCCGTAGTCGGTCGGCATGACGATCCCGTACTCGGAGACCACCAGCGGCCGGTCCTGTTGCCCGCGGGCGGCCATCCACCGCCGAAACGCAAGCAACTGGTCTCGGAAAATGGTCAGATCGTCGTGGTCCTGGATCTCGTAGAGCATCCCGCTCTCGGCCTCCACGCCCGGGGGGATACCGACCCCCCACGAGTCCTGCTCTTCTCGAAGGATGAAATTGTGCACGTTCCAGACGTCGACCGGCATCGGCCGGCCGTACCGCGCTTCATAGGCGGCCAGCACCCGGTCCAGGTAGGCCAGTCGCAGGGGCGTGGGCTGAGAGACGCCCCCGATGGCGACGCGGGCCGTCGGGTCGACCGACTTGATCAGGCGGTAGAGTTCGTGGTAGATGACCGCGTACCGTTCGGGTGTCGTGTTGTCCTGCCAGACGACGTCCGGCTCGTTGCCGATCAGCCAGATCGACCCCGGGTTGGCGGCGGCTGCGGCGCGGATGGTCGCCTCGTCCGGACGGTAGCCCGCCTCGGAGACGCGGACCATCTGCCAGAAAGCCACGTTCCCCGGCCGGGGTGGATCGACCAGGACGCGCCAGTTCAGGTACCAGCCGATGCCCAGTCCCTCGGTCGGGTAATCGGTGATGGGTCCGATGGGTACGCCGACGCCAAACCGCTCCCGTCCCACGGGCGGGGCGGGTTCCAGGGCGCTGATGGCGACTGTCGGCAGCGGCGTGGGCCGACCGGTCTGCCCGGCCGGAGGTGTGGGCACCAGGGGCTCGTGAGGCCGGGAAGGGAACGTTGCGCCTCCTGTCGGGCGGCCCAGCCAGGTCAGAGCGACGAACAGGGCCGGAAGGCCCAGCAGCACCGGCCAATACCATCTTGGGCGACCCCGCTTTCTCCCCGCCACCTCACCTCCGTCGGCCGAGGGCCCACGTCCGCACAGCCCATCCGACGGTCAGCGCTCCCCACAGCAGCCGATCCCACCAGACGCGCCCCGTGGCCGCCATCCCTGCGCAGAAGAGGACCAGCCCGATCGCCAGCCCTTGCTGGACGTGCTGTCGTTGCATCGCGGCCCTGAAGCCCGTCCCGTGGGTTCCAAATGCGTAGGCCTGGCTGAGAACGGCCAGGACCACGGCCAAACCCAGGATCCACAGGCCGTTGACCAACACCGCCCCGAGATCGATCATCCCTGTCTCCGGCGGTCCGTTCCCTCCTAAACTCCCTCCCTCGGCGGTGCAAGCGGTGTCCCTATGATAACCCAACATGCAAGGTTGCGCAACAGGCCATTTGACCAGAACTGGTCTGGAGTTTAGACAGGAGTTCGGACACACCTGATCCGCCCCGCGGGAGATTGGCAGACTGTCAGGTAGCCGGTAGCCGGAATCCGTAACTGTTTAGTGGGTGCCTGGCAGCTCAAATTCTTCTGACCGTTCTTCCATTTACCAAATTGTTACAGAGATGTCACCCCTCTCGTTAGGTGTTCCTGGTACAATGCCTTGGTGGGGAGGGCCCTTCACGGCCCAGCCCGTGCTTGATGTCATAGCCAAATGAAGTATACTGCAAAGCCCTGTGGGGCAAGTTCGACGGGGTTGGTCGGTTGACGGGCGGGGTATTCCCACGGTTGTCCGTGACCTCACAGGGGCGCTCGGCGATATGACATGGAGGTTGGAGGGGCGGGTTTCGCTGGCTGTGGTCTTTTGCGGAGGAGTGGTGGAGAATGAGGAGACACACCCCTGTCCAAATGGTCCTGCTTGCGTCATCCCTGGTGGTCCTCTTCGGTATGTTCGTGACCGTCCATCCCCTCTCCGCAGACGGACCCATCCGCGTGGGGATTTACCAGAACGAACCGGTGGCGTTCGTGGACGGCGAAGGGCATCCTTCTGGCTTCTACGTCGATCTCCTGGAGGCGGTCGCTGCCGAGGAGGGCTGGGATCTCGAATACGTAGAGTGTCCCTTCCCGGATTGTCTGGCGATGCTGGAGCGGGGCGACCTTGATCTGGTGACCGCGATTGCCTACTCGGAGGAGCGGGACCAGCGGTTCGATTTCAACCGGGAGACCGTGCTGGTCAACTGGGCCCAGTTGTACATCCGCAAGGGCGGCCCTCAGTCCATTATCGACCTGGACGGTCGAACCGTGGCCGTGGTCCGGGAGGACATCTACTACTCCCAGTTCCGGACGCTGGTCGAGAACTTCGACATTTCCTGTCGGTTCGTCGAGGTGGATGACTACGGGCCGGTACTGGAGCAGGTGGCGAATGGGGAGGCGGACGCTGGCCTGGTCGCCCGGCTGTACGGCCTGCGCCACGAGGGGAAGTACGCGGTTGTGCGCAGCCCCATCCTCTGCTGTCCGTCGGAACTGCGCTTTGCCGCGCCAGAGGGAAGGGGCCAGGCTCTGCTGGAGGCTATCGACCGCCACATGGCCTCTTGGAAGGAGGATCCGGATTCGATTTACTACCAGGCGCTGGATCGGTGGTTCGAGGGGGCGGTGTCCAAGCCGACGCTGCGGGAGCGGGTGCCGAGTTGGATTCAATGGGTGGTGCTGGCGATCGCGGCGGTGGCGGTGCTGGTGATCCTGTTCAGCCTGCTCCTGCGGGCGCAGGTGCGGGCGCGGACGGGGGAGTTGCGGGAGGCTGAGGCCCGTTACCGGGGTCTTTTCGAGCGGGTGCCCATCGGGCTGTACAGCACTACGCCGGATGGCGAGATCGTGGAGGCCAACCCTGCATTGGCCGAGTTGCTGGGCTACCCGAGCCAGGAGGCTATGCGGGGGCTCAACGTCCGAGAGATGTATGTGGACGACCGGGATCGGGAGCGGGAGTTGGCGCGGGTGGATCTGGAAGGGGAGGTGCGGGGCTACGAGATGCAGCTGCGGCGGGCGGACGGCACGCCGATCTGGGTGCGGGACCACAGCCGGGCGATACGGGATAAGCAGGGGCGGGTAGTCCGGTACGAGGGAGCGCTGGAGGACATCAGCGATCGGAAGGCGGCGGAGAGGGAGTTGGAGAGGCGCGAAGCGCTCTTCCGCGCGCTCGCCGAGGAGGCGCTGGTGGGGGTGTACCTGATCCAGGAGGGCCGTTTTCGGTATGTCAACCCCACCCTGGCGGCGATGTTCGGGTACGAGCCGGAGGAGGTGATCGACCGACTGGGGCCGCTGGACCTGACCGTGCCGGAGGACCGGGATTTGGTGGCGGAGAACGTCCGCAAGCGGATCGACGGGGAGGTGGAGCGGATTCATTACACCTTCCGCGGGCTGCGGAAGGACGGCACGACCTTTGACTGTGAGGTTATGGGGGGGCGGGTGGAGTACGAGGGGCGGCCCGCCGTCCTGGGCACCCTGCTGGATATCAGCGAGCGGAAGCAGGCGGAGGAACGCAGGGCGGCCCGCACCCGACGGCAGGCGGCGGTGGCCCGGCTGGGCATGGCCGCGCTGTCGGAGAGGGACCTGGACGCGTTTCTGGACGAGGCGGTCTCGGTCGTCGCCACAGCGCTGGGGGTGGAGTTGTGCCAGGTGCTGGAACTCCTCCCCCGAGGGCAGGGACTTCGTCTAAGGGCGGGAGTCGGATGGGGAGAGGGCGTCGTCGGACAGGCAGTGGTCCCGGCGGATCCCGGTTCGCTCTCGGGATACACGCTGCTTTCACAGGAGCCGGTGGTCGTCAGGGATCTGCGGGGAGAGACGCGGTTCGAGGTGCCGTCCCTGCTGGAGGAGCACGGAGCGGTGAGCGGGATCAGCGTGCTCGTTGGGACCTCCGAGCAGCCGTGGGGGGTGTTGGGCGTGTACTCCACGCGGCCGCGGCGGTTCGAACGGGAGGAGGTGGATTTCGTCCAGACGGTGGCGAACATCCTGGCTCAGTTCGCCGCCCGTGCCGCCGCGGAGGAGTCGGTCCGCCGCCAGGTCGAGCGGCTGGAGGCGCTGCGTCGGATCGGGTTGCATCTGGCCGCCGAACTGGAGATGGAGGAACTCCTGCGCTCCATCGTCGAGCAGGCGGTGGATCTGGTTGGAGGCAACGCCGGGAGCCTGTACCTGTACCGGCCGGACCAGGACGTCCTGGAGTGGACGGTGGCGGCTGGGTCGCCGCCCCTGCTTTTGGGAACCACCCTCCGTCGGGGAGAGGACCTTTCGGGGAAGGTGTGGGAGAGGGGAAAGGCGCTGGTGGTGGAGGATTACCGTCACTGGGAGGGGCGGTCCGCGGTCCACGACGAATGCCCCTACGCGGCGGTGGCGGGTGCACCGATCCGGTGGGGCGAAGAGTTCCTGGGGGTGATCAACGTGGCCTCTCACGAACCCGGGGGGTTCTCAGCCGCCGATGCAGAACTCCTCGACCTGTTTGCCCTCCAGGCAGCCCTCGCCATCCGCAACGCCCAGCTCTATGAGGAGAAGGAGGAGCGGCTTCGGGAGCAGACCCTGCTGCGCGAGGCGGCGACCCTTCTCTCGTCCTCTCTGGACCTGCAGGCCGTGCTCGACCGTGTGGCCGAGCAGATGGCCCGCGCTGTGGACGCCACCAGCGCCTATATCTGCAGGCAGGAGCCCGGGACGATGGCCTTCACCGTGGTGGCCGAGTACATCGGTCCCAAGGCCTGCGAGGAGGAACGGGTTTCCGATCTGGGCGTCACTTATGAGGAAGAGGAGGACCTCCAGTTTCTGAGGGCGATGGAGGCGGGTCGATCCATCATCGCCCACATCGACGATCCGGATCTCCCCGAACAGGACCGTGCCCATATGGAGCAGTATGGAGCCCAGACCATTCTGTACATCCCACTTCACGTCGAGGGCCGGCTGGTCGGGTTCACGGAGATCTGGGAGAGCCGCCATAAGCGGGAGTTCACGCCGGAGGAGATCGCGCTGTGCGAGGCGATCGCCCAGCAGGCGGCCATCGCTATCCGTAATGCCCAGCAGGTCGCCGCCCTGGCGGAGGAGCGGAAACGGCTGGCGCTGCTTCACCGCCTTGGCGAGCGCCTGTCCGCCAGTCTGGACATCCACGCGGTGGCCCAGCAGGCGCTGGACGACGTGTGCGCGGTGGTCGGCGCGTTGCGGGGGATCATCTTCGTCTGGGATTCGGACGCGGAGCGGCTGCGGCCGGTGGCCGTCTCCGGGTACGACGCCGAGTCGCTGGCCTCCCTGACGGAGCGGCTGCAACTGCCGCTGGGGGAGGGGAGTCTGGTGGGCTGGGTGGGGGCTAACCGAGAGTCGGTCATCCTCGCGGACGTGACGACGGACGAACGGTGGTTGTCTGTACCTGGCTTCGACGACTGGGTCCGGTCCGTCCTGAGCGTCCCCCTCATCAGTCGGGAGGAACTGGTGGGGGTGATGTCGGTGTACAGCGAGCAGGAAGGTTTCTTCGACGAGGGCCACCGGATCCTTGCCGAATCTGCGGCGGCGACCATCGCCGCTGCCATCGCCAACGCCAGGCTGTACGACGCGGCCCGGAAGCGGGCGCAGCAGCTGGCCATCGTGGCTCAGATCGCCGAGCAGATCATCTCCATCCTGGAGCCGGAGACCCTGCTGCAGACGGTGGTGGAGCGAATCGTGGAGGGGTTCGGCTACGAGTACGCCGCGATAATGTTGGTCGATCCGGAGACAGAGGATCTGGTCTTCGTCGCGGGGGCCGGTGTGTTTGCCGGTCTGACCCCGGAGGGCTACCGGCAGAAACTGAAAGAGGGGATGGTTGGCTGGGCTGCCTACCTGGGAGAGACACTCCTGGCCAACGATGTCAGCCGGGAGGCCCGTTACATCGCCCCGTTCCTGCACGAGACACGGTCGGAACTGGACGTGCCGCTGAAGCGCGGAGGCCGGGTCATTGGGGTGCTGGATATCCAGAGCCGACGGCTCAACGCCTTTGATGCGCAGGACGTGCAGGCGATGGAGGTGCTGGCTGGCCATATCGCGACCGCCATTGAGAACGCCCGGCTCCACGCCGAGTTGCAGGCCTATGCAGAGGAACTGGAGCGGCGCGTGGAGGAACGGACCGCCGAGTTGCGTCGGGAGCGGGAGCGGATCCAGGCGATCCTCGACGCCACTGGAGAGGGGGTCTTTGTAACCGATCTCAAGGGGTGCATCGAGTATATGAACCCGGCGGCGGAGCGAATGACCGGGTTCCGCCTGGAGGAGCTGCGAGGGTGTCGTCTGTGGGAGATTTGCGCGGCGGACGAGGAGCAGGCGGAGCGGATGCGGCCGATGGCCCAGGCGTTGCGTTCGGGGGAGACGTGGCGCGGGGAGGCGGTCCTCCGTCGCAAGGATGGATCCGTGTGCGACGTGGCCATCGTCGCTACAGTTATCCCCGGCGAAGAGGGACAGCCTTCCGGGTACGTCGGCGTCATTGAGGACATCACCCCGTTTCGGGAACTGGACCGTATGAAAGGCCGCTTCATCCGCAACATCTCCCACGAGTTCCGCACTCCCCTCGCTGCGGCGAAACTGTACATCGAACTGGCCCGGCGTCAGCCTGACCGTCGGGCCGAGCACCTGGATGCCGCGGATGCGCAGCTGGATCACCTGACCGCCCTGGTCGAAGACATCCTGGAGGTCGCACGGATCGACGCTGAAGGGGTGACTCTGGAGCGCCGTGTCGTCTCCCTGAACGACCTGGTCGCTTCTGTGGTGGAGCAGCACCGGGTCCTGGCAGAGGACAAGGGTCTCCAAATGGAGTGCCACCTCGAGGAGCCGGATTTAGTGGTGGAGGTGGACCCGGAGCAGATCGGACAGGTAGTGGGCAACCTGCTCAGCAACGCGATACGTTACACCCCCTCCGGAGGGCGGGTGGAGGTCGCCGTCGGCACAGCGGAGGCTAAGGAACGGACCTGGGCGACGATCACGGTGTCCGACACAGGCATCGGCGTCCCCGAGGACGAGCTCCCTTACATCTTCGACCGGTTCTTCCGGGGGACCGAGCCGCGCCAAATGCAGGTTCCAGGCACCGGATTGGGGTTGGCGATCGTCAAGGAAGTGGTGGAGATGCACGGGGGGTTCGTCACCATTGAGAGCGAGGTGGGGCAGGGGTCGACCTTCACGGTGTGGTTGCCGGTGGTGGGAGGTTGAGATCCGCGCACCCGCGCCTCCCCGGTTGCGATTTTCCTGCAGTGGACCCGCGAATACTGGACAAATCGATCCGCCGATGGTATAGTTACCCCGGTGATTCAGTTGCGGCGGGTCGTCCCCCACAGTGCCGACTCCCTTGGCCCGACCCAGCCGTTGGAGAGGGGGAGTGATGGAAGCGGACCCGGTCGATGAAGTTGCCTCGGACCTGCGCGCCTGGCGCGAGAAGGTGCTGAACGATCTCCTCATCACGCTCGTCCTCGGTGCCACGCCGGTCATCATTATGGTCCTCCTGGAGGCGTACCGCCACCCCGAACAGTGGCCAGCAGCGCTGGCCTACCTGGGGATCTATTTACTGATCGGCGCGTTGGCGGTGTTCCGTCGCCTCAGTCCCCGGCGGCGGGTGTGGACCCTGCTCCTGTTGGGCCACGGGACCGCCGCGCTGGCGATGGCCAGGGGAGGGTTGGCGGGGGACGGGCGGGTATACCTGATCGTTCTGCCGGCGATGGCTTCCATCCTCCTGGGCGCGCGGGCGGCGCTGGTCTCCAGCGCCATCAGCCTGCTGACTTACGCCCTCTTCGCCAACCTGGCCGGCCTCGGCGTTATGGCCCGCTGGCTCGTCCGGCACGACAACCCCCTGGGACCGAACGAGTGGCTCTTCGCCGGTGTGACCTTCGTCTTCTCCCTGGCGGTGTTGTTGATGTTGCAGTGGGAGTTCAACCGCTTCCAGGCCGAGACGGCCCGCAGGCAGGCGAAGCTCCTGGAGGTGGCCCGCGCCTCCCAGGCGCGGTATCGGATCGTCTCGGAACTGGCGTCCGATTTCGCCTACGCCCTGGAGGTGAGGCCAGACGGTTCGCTCGTCCCGGGGTGGATCAGCGGGGCCTTCACCCGTATCACGGGTTTCCACGCCGCCGAGATGCTGTCCGACGAGGAGTGGGAGCAGATCCTTCACATCGACGACCGGCACCTGGCCGAAGAGGCGCTGCAGAAACTGCTCTCCGGTCAGCCTCACACGGCCGAGTTTCGGATCATTACCAAGGATGGGGAGGTGCGCTGGCTGCGCAACTACGCCCGACCGGTGTGGAGCGAGGAGGAGCAGCGGGTCGTCCGTATCTACGGCGCGGCGCAGGACATCACGGCGCGCAAGGAGGCGGAGAGGGAACTGGAGCAGAGCGAGCGCCGCTTCCGGGCCTTCACCGAGGCCAACCTGGCCGGGGTGTACGTCCTCCAGGACGGCGTCGTTCGCTACATCAACCCCGCCCTCTGCCAGATGCTTGGCTACGAGCGGGATGAGGTCGTCGATCGGCTGGGGATAGACGAGTTGATCCACCCGGACGATCGGGAGCGGATTCGGGAGCAGGCCCGCCGCCGACTGGGGGAGGAGCCGAAGGGCAGTCGATACGTACTGAAGGCGTTGCGCAAGGACGGCAGCACCATCTATTGCGAGGTGTTGGCCCAGCGGATCGAGTATGAGGGCCGCCCGGCGATCCTGGGCACCGTGCTGGACGTGACGGAGCAGGTGCAGGCGCGGGAGCGGCTGGAACGGCAGGTCGCCCGGCTCGCTCTGCTAAGGCATATAGGGGGGCAGATCGCATCGGTGGCGGACCTGAACACGGTCTTGGAGCGGGCCGTGCACCTGATCGTTCAAACCTTTGGGTACGAGCACGTCGCCGTGGCGATGGTCGACGAAGAGCGGAGTGAGGTGGCGATAAGGGCGCGGGCGGGCTCGTACCAGGAACTGTTCCCGGCGGATCACCGGTTGCCCATCACGATGGGGATGGTCGGCTGGGTGGTCCGCAACGGCCGTACACGCCTGGCCAACGACGTGGAGAAGGATCCGTATTACGTCAATTGTTTCCCCGATCGAATCCCCACCCGCTCGGAACTGACCGTGCCCATCCGTGTCGAGGGCAAGGTGATCGGGGTGTTGGACGTCCAGAGCGCGCACCTGAACGCCTTCAACGAAGGGGACGTGCTCGTCATGGAGACGGTGGCCAACCAGATCGCGGTGGCGGTGAGGAACGCCCAGTTGTACGAGGCTCTGCAGGAGGAGTTACTCGCGAAGGAGCAGGCGCTGAAGGCGTTGCGGGAGAGCGAGGATTCGGCGCGGGCCATCCTCAACGCCATCGACTCGTCGGTGATCCTCCTGGATGGGGATGGGACGGTCCTGGCGGTCAACACCGCGGCCCTGGAGGCCCTGCGGGAGAGCGACGAGCACGTGGTCGGCCGCCGCTACGCGGAGATGATGGCCCAGCGGTTCCCCGGCAAGGAGAAATATCTGGAGAAGGTGCTGAGCACGGGGCACGCCGTGCGCTTCGAGCGGGAGATGGATGGGAGGGTCTACGACCACGGTATCTATCCGGTGCTGGATGAAGAGGGGAGGGTCGCCCGGGTGGTGGTCGTGGTGACCGACATCACCGAGCGGGTGAGGTGGCAGCAGCGGATAGCCCGGGCCGAGCGGCTTGCGGCGCTGGGGCGGCTCGCGGCGACCCTGGCCCACGAGATCAACAACCCGCTGCAGGCCATCCAGAGCCACCTGGAACTGGCGCTCGACTTCCCCCTGTCGGAGGGGGAGCAGCGGCGCTTCCTGGAGGTGGTCCGGCAGGAGGTGGCGCGCCTATCCAGGGTCACCCAGACGGTCCTGCACGCGGCCCGTCCCAGTGGGACGGCGCGGGAGGTGGTCCGGGTGGAGGACCTGGTCGAGCGGGTCCTGGGCCTGATCCGTCTCCGGGCAGAGCGGAAAGGGATCGAGGTGCACGTGGCGATCCGCGATGACCTTCCCGCCCTCCTGGTGGTGCCGGACGAGATGGTTCAGGTGCTCCTGAACCTTTTGACCAACGCGGTGGACGCCGCGCCGGAGGGTGGGTGGCTCAGGATCGAAGGGGGACGGGCCGACGGGTTGGTGGAACTGCGCGTGGTGAACAGCGGCCCGACGATCCCACCGGAACACATCGCTCGCCTCTTCGACCCGTTCTTCACCACCAAGCCGAACGGGCTGGGATTGGGGCTTCCGTTCAGCCGACAGGTGGTGGAGCGGTACGGTGGGACGATTCGGGTGGAGAACCTGCGGGATGGCGAGGGAGTGGCTTTCACGGTACGGCTGCCCGCGATGTCGAGAGAGGGTCCCGAAGAGGAGGAGTAGCACGTGAAAGAGGCTACCTGTTCCGGCCGGGTCCTGGTGGTGGACGACGAGATCTACGTCCGAATGGCGTTGCGGTATTCGCTGGTGATGCGTGGCTACGAGGCGGACGACGCAGCGTCCGGACCGCAGGCGCTGGAGATGCTGTCGCAGCGGCGGTACGACCTGATGGTGGTGGACATCCGGATGCCGGGGATGGACGGGGTGGAGGTGATGCGGCGGGCGCGGGAGGCCTGTCCAGACCTGCAGATCATCGTCCTCACCGGCTACGCCAGCCTGGACAGCGCCATTGCCGCGGTGCGCTGTCACGCGGCGGACTACCTGATCAAACCGGCCAGTTTGCATCAGGTGGCGGACGCCGTGGCCCGGGCCCTGAGGCAGCGACCCGGCGCGCGGGCGCTGGCCCCGATCGCTCCGGAACGAGAGGCAGAGGAGGAGGTGACCGTACTGCAGGTTGGGCCGGTCATCCTCGACCGGAGCCTGCGGACGGTGACGGTGGAGAGGGAGGGGAGCAGAGAACTCCGGGCACGCCTGTCGCCCACCGAGACCGCGATCCTGTTCAGTCTGATGAGACGGGCCGGCGAGGTGGTGGACTGCCAGACGCTGGTGCGGGAGGCGCTGGGGTACGAGGCCAGCCTGGCGGAGGCGCGGGAACTGATCCGCCCCCACATCTGCCGGCTGCGGCGAAAGGTGGAGCGCGACTCCCGTTCGCCCCGCTGGATCCACACGATGACCGGGCAGGGGTACCTCTTCGCTACGCCGGATACCGAGAACTAGCCCCCATCCGACCCCAAGGTCCAGGGGTCTCGATGCCAGCCGGGCAAGCCCAGGCTTGCCCGGTTTTTCCGTTCCTATCGGGCATTCCTCACCCCTCCCTGGCCTGAGAATGGGGCCTCTTTGATGCGGCGTCGGTGACAGTTGCAATGCAATTGCAATGTCAGGGCGATGACCTGTTGCTATAATAAGTGTGGTCCCTCCAGAAAATTCCCAAGATTCAGGACCATTGTGAACAATCGAAGGCCAGTGGACAGCCTCGGCAGAGGTGGAAAATCCCGGAGGCTGGTCTGTTTTGCCAGAGGCGGTTCTGCCTGTTCTTTGTCAGGAAAGGGGGGTGGTTAATGGAGGGGCGGACAAATTTCCAGGGTCTTGGGTTGCCTGCGCGCATCGGCCTGGCCGCCGGGGCGTCTCTGCTGGGGCTGATGTTGGCGATCGCCGTGGTCGTGGCCCAGGGGCCGGATTTCCAGTTGTCGAAGACGGGGCCCCTCTTCGTCGACACCGGCGACGTTATCACCTATACCATCCTGGTCGTGAACTCCGGGGATAGCGCGGCCACAGCCACGCTCTCCGATACGTTGCCCTTTGGAACGACGTTCGTCAACTGCTTCTACGAGAAGACGGGCTATACCCCGGTGAACCCGTGCACCCTGCCCAATCCCCTGTGGCAGGAGACCATCGATCCCGGCGGGCGGATCACGACGACGCTGGTGGTGCAGGTGACGGGGGGCACTATGAACTGGCCGCTGGTCAACTGCGCCCAACTGGGTTGGGATTCGGTCCAGCAGCAGGACTGCTTCACAACGACGCTCAACCCGCCGCACGTTTACATGCCGATCATCATGCGCAACTTCACCCCGATGCCGGACCTGCGGGTGACGTCGCTGACGGTGGATCCGCCCAACCCCGCTGCGGGCGAGCCGGTCACCATCACCGTCGTGGTGCAGAACGTGGGGGAGCGGCCGGCCGGGCCGTTCTGGGTGGACTTCTACGACAACCCCAGCCCACCGCCGGAGGCGGCCAACCAGATCTGGAACTTCCTCTGCAGCGGGTCGCTTCAGGACTGCTACGGCATCGCCTGGTACGTGGACGCTGGCCTGGGTCCGGGGGAGTCGGTCGTGCTCCGGTCGTTGCCGGGGGAGTACGAAGCGCCGCAGACCCATTGGCCGGGCTACTTCGCCCAATCCGGCACTCACGACCTCTACGCTTTCGCCGACGCGTGGAACTGGGGGGTCTGGTACGGCGCGGTTGAGGAGCGGAACGAGGGGCTGGACAACCGGTACGGGCCCGTTTCGATCAACGTGGCCCCCGGCACCGGCGGCGGGGCGTTGGGTTCGGGCGAGGGGGAGGTGATCATCCCCTGGCGGCCGAACCGCCCGTAGCGGCGACGGGTCGATGGGGAAGGAGGGACGACCCATGGGAACGAGAGTGCTGATCGGGCTTCTATGCGTCGTGGGGGTCCTGTTCCTGCTGGCGGGCGTCGCGGCGCTGCCAGTGGGGGCGGCCGGTGTAGCGGCGCCGCCACCGCAGCCCTCCCCGCGGCCGCCGTGGAACGCGACGATGACGCCGAGCCCGGGGCCCTCGCCGACCCCCACGCCGGTCCGGGCCGCACCTGTGCCCTCGCCGACTCCCACGGAGGCACCGGCGCTGGTCTTGCTGCCCGTCTCCGGGAACCCCTTGCTGGCCGCCTCGCTGATCGGGCTGGGGGTGGTCTGTATGGGGAGCGGGATGGCGCTGGCGTTGTGGGGTCGACGGCGACGCGCGGGGGAGTAGGGGCCGGGGTGCGCGGCAGGGAGAGGGCGGTCGGTTGGACCGTCCTGGTGGTGGGGTTGATCCTGGCCCTGTTAACAATCGGAGCCGGTTACTGGAGCCTCCAGCCACCGTACCCCGACGAGCAGGAACGGTTCGGGGTGGGGCTGGCGGGATCGGTGGATGAGATTCTCCAGTACGACCTGGCGGCGCTGGGAGCCGAGTGGTACCTGAACTGGGGGGCGGCGATGGACCCGCCCCATCCCAACGGCGTGGCCTTCGCGCAGACGATCCGCCTCTCGCAGGGGGCGCCCGTTCTGAGCGAGGGCCAGGTCCGAGCCCTGGTGCGGGCGAACCCGGGCGCGCTGTGGCTCATCGGTAACGAGCCGGACTGCGTCTGGATGGACAACACGACGCCCGAGGCATACGCCGAGGCGTATCACGCACTTTACCAGTGGATTAAGTCGGAGGACCCGTGGGCACAGGTGGCCTTCGGAGGGATGGTCCAGGCCACGCCGCTGCGGATGCTCTACCTGGACCGCGTCTGGGAGGCCTACCTCGATCGGTACGGCGAGCCGATGCCGGTGGACGTCTGGGCGGTGCACGGGTTCATCCTCCGCGAGGCCCCCACCGGCTGGGGAGCAGGGATCCCGCCAGGGCTGGAGGCCTACGCGGGCCTGGGGATGGACTACGAGATCCGCGACCACGACGACATCGGGATCTTCGCCGAGCAGATCGTCCGCTTCCGGCGGTGGATGGCCGACCACGGGCAGCGAGATAAGCCACTCCTCGTGCCCGAGTACGGGATCCTGATGTGGTCGGACATCATCGACGAGGACGGCGAGGACTTCAGCGACGATCGGGTCATCGACTTCATGTACGCCACCTTCGACTACTTCCGCACCGCCGCCGATCCGGACATCGGCTACCCGGCCGACGGGAACCGGCTGGTGCAGGCCTGGGCCTGGTACAGCCTGGACGACAACACCTATCGGGACGGACAGGTGGTCGGCGAGGGGTACAACGGCGACCTGTTCACCGGGGACGGCACGAAGACCCTCACCGCCCTGGGCCAGGCCTACGCCGACTACGTCCACAACCGGGTTCCCGCCGGGCCAGGGTACGTCGACCTGTGGCCGATCCGGTTCGAGGTGGAGATGGCGGATCTGACGTGGGGCGAGGTGGTGACGTTGCCCCTGACCGCCGAGGTGGCCAACAACGGAACGCTCACGGCCACCGATGTGACGGTCGAGTTCTGGGAAGGTTTGCCCGGTCCGCACGGTACCCTCTTGAACCCACCCCAGGTCCTCCTCCGGGTCCCCCCTCGCTATCAAGGGACCGGGATAGCGAGCGTGGGCTGGACGACGCTGGTGAGCGGCACTCACACGCTGTGGGTGGTCGTCGACCCCGAGAGCGCGGTGCCGGAGAGCACCGAGGGGAACAACCGGCGAGTTCTGACCGTGAGCCTGGAGGGGGACCTGGTGGTGGGGCCGCCGCGGCTGGCACCGTCGGTGGTGATGTGGGACGGCGCGCCGGTGGTGGTGACGGTGACGGCAGTGGTGACCAACGCCGGGACGGTGCGCTTGCCGGCGGGAGGGGAGGTGGCCTTCTGGATCGGGGAGGTCGGCCAGGGGGAGCCGGCCGCGCGGGAGACGCTGGGCCCCCTTTCGGCCAACGAGGTGGTGGAGGTGACCGGCGTCCTGACGTTTGCGGCGCCGGGCGGCTACTGGGTCCACGTCGAGGCGGACGCGGCGGACCGGTTCCCCGAGCCGGACGAGGAGGACAACCGGGCGAGGGCCTGGCTCCTCATCGCCACCCGGCGGGTCCACCTGCCGCTGGTGCTGCGTAGGGCGGAGGGGTTGTGAAGGAGGCCTCCCGCAGGTTACGGGAATCCGCGAGAGGCTGGCAGAGAGAGGGAGCACAGAGGGTACCCGGTAAAGAAAGGTAGAGGGTGATGAAGGTTGAGCACCACTCGGCTCAGGAGATAGCGGATTTCCCCGCCTTGCTGAGAGTGCTGACGCCGGCACAGGTCCTGGAGATCGACCGGGCGCTGGAGGCGATCGGGCCGTTTGGTGAGGTGCGGCTGGTGAAGGTGAAGGGGAGACTCCGCTTCATCCAGCAGATGGAGAGTCGCGACCTCCTGGGCGGCGGGCGGGGAGGAAACGAGACGGGTCGCGCGGAGTAGCGAGCGGCGAGGGAGGAGCCCCATTGGCATTTGACGATCGCGGCCCACGCACTCGGGGAGACAATCGACCGACTCTCGCGCGGCTTCGGCAGAGGTGGAAAATCCCGGAGGCCGTTTTCGGTTGCCTGTGGGGCGAGCGGGCCGGCCTCCGATCGACGAAAGGTGCACGTGGAGCGGGAGGTTCGTTGTGAGAGACGTGGAGACTGCGGGCGGAGGGAGGCAATGGTTCGCCCTCTACACCAAACCGCACAAGGAGTATCTGGTGCGAGACATCCTGCAGCGACGGGGGGTGGAGGCCTACCTGCCGGAGGTACGGGTGGCGAACCCCCGGCGTGGGCGGCGGACCTGGCGGCCCTTCTTCCCGCAGTACCTCTTCGCCCGGTTCGACCCATGGAGCGGAGAAGCGGTCCGCGTGCAGTGGACGCCGGGGTTGCGGCGGGTCGTCTCCGCCGGAGGGCAGCCGGTGCCGGTGCCGGACGGGGTCGTGAGCCACATCCGGCATCGACTGGAACGGATGGTGGTCGTGCAGCCTGAGGGACCTTTCAAGAAGGGGGACCGGGTGCGCATCCTCCGTGGCCCCTTCGAGGGGCTGGACGCGGTCTTCGACCGGCGGCTCACCCCTGAGGGGCGGGTGCGGGTCTTTTTGGAACTGATGAGCCGCTGGGTGGCGGCGGAGTTGGACCTGGGGGACCTGCTGCCGCCGGGGTAAACCGTGGGGCGGAAGGCGTGGCGCGTGATACGTGATGCGTGAGGCGTCAGGCGTCAAACGTCAGGCGTCATACGTCAAACGTGAAACTGCGGTAGCGGCGCGCCGTTCGCCTCGCGGTACATATGGGAGAGACCTTCCGGTAGCGGAACGTGCTGCCGGAAGGGCGGAGCGTGCCTGATATCTCAATCGCCGTCTTGTTCAAGGAGGGCTCTTGGGGAACGTCGACCTCACGTACGATGTCATCATCGTTGGCGCGGGGCCCGCGGGAAGCACGGCCGCCGAGGTTCTCGCCCGGGCGTCGTTGCGGGTAGCCTTGCTTGAGGAGCATGCCCAGGTGGGATTGCCGGATCACTGTTCTGGCCTCGTCTCCCCGCGAACCCTTGAAGCGGCCAGGATTTCGGAGGAGATGGTCGGTAAGGCCTGGTTCAGCCGGGCCCGAGTCTGGGGGCCTGGGGAAACAGTTCTCTGGCTGGAATCGGAATCGGTTCAGGCCGTGGCGATCGACCGACCGCGGTTCGATCAGATCCTAGCCGAGCGCGCCGTCGAGGCTGGCGCGACCCTGTTGCTGGGCACGAGGGCGAGGGGATTTGAGCGAGTGGACGGCCATGTTCGAGTGAAGGCAGAGAGAGACGGTCGCCAGATCTACCTCCGCGCGCCTCTGCTCATTGGTGCCGACGGCGTAGTCTCGCGCGTGGCGCGGTGGGCTGGCCTCCGGCTGCCCCAGGAGGTCATCCCTGCGGTGAAGGGAGAGATCTGTTTCCAAAGCGGCGGTACAGAGACGATCGAGGTCTTCGTAGGGCGAGACGTGGCGCCGGGCTGGTTCGGCTGGCTCATCCCGGTGGGGGAGGGCTGGGCGCGCATCGGGATCGGGGCGGTGGGATCGGCGCGGTCGTTCTTTCAGCCATTTCTGGACCGCCTCCGGGCTCGGTTTGGTCCCTTTTCGGTGCGGGAAGTGCGAGGGGCGGCGATCCCCCTGGGACCGGCCCGCCGTTTCGTGGCGGACCGGGTGATGCTGGTTGGAGCGGCGGCTCGGCAAACGAAGCCGACGACTGGTGGGGGGGTGTATCTGGGGGTGCGGGCGGCACAGATGGCTGCCCAGGTTGCCTTGTGGGCTCTCGAACGGGGTGACTGTTCGCGCCGTGCGTTGCAGGGATACGAGCGGCAGTGGCAGCGGCTCGAGGGGCATGAGGTCCTGGTGGGCCACTGGCTGCGGCGGGTGTTCCGTCGGCTGTCCGATCGGGAACTGGGCCGGATCATAGCGGTGTTGAACCGGCCCTGGGCGCAAGGGATCATCTCCCGTCTGGGTGACATCGACTTCCCATCCCGACTGTTCTCCGCGCTGCTGGTCGAACTGGGACGGCAAGTGGTGCCCTTTGGGGGTGGGAGGACCCCTGATCGGGTCGGTGAGGCAGTGGGATGAGTGGAGCAACGCCAGTTGCACGGCTAAAGAAGTTCCGGCTGGCGGGGGTCGGCCGGATCCTTGGACAGCCGCTTTTTGCGAACGCAGGGTATCTGATGGGGGTCAGCCTCGTCGGCTCGCTGGTCGGTTTTCTGTTCTGGGGGCTGGCGGCCCGCCTGTACCGACCAGAGGAGGTGGGGGCTGCGTCCGCGGTCCTCTCCGCCGTAGCGCTGGTCTCCGGCATCGCCGGGCTGGGGATGGGAATGGGCCTGGTGCGTTTCCTGCCCGAGGCTCGCTCCCCCGGGCGTCTGCTGAACACTGCCTTTACCTTCAACGTGGTGACGGCCCTGGTGGTGGCCGGGGTGTACCTGGCGGGACTCCGGTTCTGGTCGCCCTCGCTGATGGTGCTGACGCGCAATGGCCTCTACACTGTGGGCTTCCTGGCTTATGCCGTCGCCGCCACGCTGGGGACAGTGGTTCGGATGGCCTTCGTGGCGCGTCGGCTAGCGGGCTACACGCTGGCCCACACCTGCGTGGTCAACGGGGGCCGGCTGGTGCTGGTGGTGCTGCTGGCAGGGATGGGCGCGGCTGGGTTGGTGGGCTCGGTGGCCCTGTCCGTCCTCCTGGCGGTGGGGCTGAGCCTGGTGTTCTTCCTGCCCCGGGTGGAGCCGGGTTACCGACCTCGGCCGGACCTCGTCTGGACGGACCTCGCTGCGATCATTCCCTACTCCGTGGGGAACTACGTTGCGGGACTCCTGGCGCAGACCTCGCAGATGGTCCTGCCGTTGATGATTTTGGAGATGCTGGGGCCGGCCTCCAGTGGGCACGCCTACGTGGCGTGGATGCTAGGGGGGCTCCTGGCGAGCCCCGGCGTGGCTCTGGCGGGGTCGGCCTTCGCCGAGGGATCCAACGCGCCGTGGCAATTGAGATCGATCCTAGTGAGGGCAGCAGGCGCGGGGTTGGCGCTGACGGTGCCCGCGGCCTTGCTGGTGGGCGCGGCGGCCCCCTGGGCGCTTCTGCTCTTCGGCCCTAGTTACGCGCAGGAAGGGGCGGGGCTGCTGAGGTGGCTGGCGGCGGCAGCGCCACTGGTGGTCCTGAGCCAAATCTACTTCACCTACCTGCGCGTGCGCAAGTGGGTGGGGCGCTTGATCCTTCTGAGCGGGGTCCTGGCGGCGGCCACCCTGGGTGTTTCGGCGGCGCTGTTGGGTCGGTTCGGGATCGCGGTCAGCGGAGCGGGGTGGTTTGTGGGGAACGGCCTGGTGGCGGCGGCGGCGGTCTGGGGCGTGTGGCGGGATCGCCTATCGCGCCCCAGGGAGGTGAAAGCGATGTCGAGGGAAACGAAAAGGGAGGTACGTCCGCGCGGACGGCGGCCGGTGGTGGTGGCGGCGATTCCCTGCTACAACGAGGCCCGGTTCATCGGGGACGTGGTGCGGCGGGCGCGGGAGCACGTAGACGCCGTGGTGGTGGTGGACGACGGCTCCACCGACGGCACCGCCGAGGCGGCGCGGGCGGCTGGCGCGCAGGTGGTGCGCCACGAGGCCAACAGGGGGCCTGGGGCGGCGGCGCGGACCTGCCTGGAGGTGGGGCGGGAGATGCGGGCGGACGTGGTGGTGACGCTGGATGGGGACGGTCAGCACAACCCGGACGAGATCCCGGAGGTGGTGTCGCCGGTCCTCTCTGGGGAGGCCGACCTGGTGATCGGCTCCCGCTTCATGGGCCGGTACAACAACGTCGCCGCCTATCGGCGGTTCGGGATCAACGTGATCACCTTTCTGTATAACATGGGTTCCTCCGCCAAGATCACCGACGGGCAGAGTTGCTTCCGCGCCTACGGGCGGCGGGCGTTGGAGGTTCTCAACATCACCGAGGACGGCTTTGGCTTCAGCGTGGAAACCCTGATCCAGGCCCGCCGCGCCGGGCTGCGCATCCGGGAGGTGCCGATCTCCTGCGTGTACCACGAGGAGAGCCACAGCCTGAACCCAGTGATCCACGGGGTGGGGGTGGCGTGGAAGGTGGTCGAGCATCGCTTAAGAAGGTTGCTCGAGTGGGATGGGGCTGGCAGTGGGGGATAAGCCTGAGCATATGAGAATAGCTATCATCCTTGGAACACGTCCCGAAATTATCAAAATGTCCCCAGTGATTCGGGAGTGCGAAAGACGTGGTCTGGACTTTTTTATCTTACACACTGGGCAACATTATGATTTCGCTTTGGACGAGGTGTTTTTTCGCGATCTAGATCTACCACAACCCAGATACAACTTACGCATTGGTTCTGCGAGCCACGGTATGCAAACGGGACGGATATTGATCGGCATCGAAGAAGTTTTGATCCAAGAGAGACCAGACGTGGTTTTGGTACAGGGAGACACAAACACGGTAGTCGCTGGAGCCCTCGCTGCTGTAAAACTCCATATCCCGGTTGGTCATGTCGAGGCTGGCCTGCGTTCGTATGACAGACAAATGCCGGAGGAAATTAATCGAATAGTCGCAGATCATATCTCAGATTACCTTTTCGCGCCTACAGAGAAAGCAAGGGGGATCCTGCTACGAGAAGGAATACCGGACGAGCAAATCAGCGTGACAGGTAATACCATCGTGGACGCGGTCTATCAGAACCTTGCTCTTGCAGAGCGGGAGAGAGATATCCTGGAGAGGCTTGGTTTAGAGAGGGGGCGGTATCTCTTGGTCACGATTCATCGGCAAGAAAACGTGGATTATAAGGAGAGACTCGATGGAATTCTTGAGGGGCTTAGGCTTGTGTATGAGTCATTTCGCTTACCTTTGCTTTGCCCTGTGCATCCTCGTACTAGAAGGAGGATAAGAGAGTTTGGGTTACAGTGGCCAGAGGGGGTACGGGTGATAGAGCCAGTAGGATATCTCCAATTCTTGCTGATGGAAAGACAGGCAAGGCTGGTGCTGACCGACTCAGGAGGTGTTCAGGAAGAAGCGTGCATTTTAGGGGTTCCCTGTGTCACTTTGCGGGATAACACGGAGCGGCCCGAGACGTTAGAAGTAGGAAGCAATGTGTTGGCAGGAGCACGCTCTGAGGTGATCGTGTGTCGGGTTGGGGAGATGCTGGACCTGACCAGCGGCTGGCCGAATCCATTCGGCGATGGTCAGGCAGGCAAGAGGATCGTAGACTCGGTTCTCGGTTCCGAGGTAGTGCCCTGGGATATGAACCGCCGGACCGTGGCTAGTCGTGGAACGTGGGTTATGGAATAAGGGCGTTGCCGTTGATCTGGAGCGTCCACCGCGGCAAACGGGGCATTGTACACGCCAAGGATCAGACCGCGCCGCTACGCGGGCGTGTGCCCTTGATCCCTCAGAAGACGGAGGTTTGGGTTGTCGGGGACGCCGGATTTGGTCGTGTGGCGCTGATGCGATGGCTCGGCAGGCGCCATCGGCACTACTACCTGCGGGTGAACAGCGCGTATCATTATTCCAGACGAAGGGCTGGCTGGGCGGCCGTCGCCACCATCCCGGTGCAAGAGGGCAGACACTGCTCCCGGGCTGGGTTCGGTGGATCCGACAGGAGAACTTCGGCTGGGTCCAGTTGGTGGCCCATTGGGAGCGAGGGGAGGAGGAGCCGTGGTTCCTGGTCACCGACCAGGCAGCGGGCCTGTGGACCATCCCGGCTGTACCGGAAACGGATATGGATTAAGGAGCTCTTTGGCGACTTGAAAGAGCATGGCTTCGATCTTGAAGCAACGCATCTGCAGGACCTCGGTCGGCTCTCGCGCTTGGCACTGGCCGCGATGATCGTTTACGTGTGGCTCATTGCCCTCGGCAGTCGGGTGATCAAGCGAGGCCTGCGCTATCTTGTTGACCGCCGAGACCGGCGGGACAAGAGCCTGTTCCGCATCGGCTGGGATTGGATTGAACGATGTCTCGCCCTGGACAAGTAGATTCCGCTGACGTTCAAACCTGCCTCAGGAAGGTGATAAGTAGCTAGCCCAGAGATAAACCAAGTTAGGATTCCAGATCCCCAGTCATTGGCAGGGCAGCTAAGAGTTCGAGGTAAGGAAGCCGGGTTTCGAAATCCGGCAGAATAAATGGCCTTTGTACTTGGGGAGTCACTTGCTGAGGAGAAGTCTAAGGGAGCGCTCTTACTGCATGACGGGGGAGAGTTGCGCGAGCGATTTCGCGGGTTGGGCTACCTTGAGCAGATGGTGGAAACAATGTGGAGAGTGCCAATAGTGAAGCGATGATGGATGTATGCGATGTGAGATGTGATGATGGTCAGTATGTTATTGATGTTTAGGTTGTGGGAAGAACCTAACACCTAGCCTGGACATTCCTAGCGGTAAGGGGCGTACGGTTTACCCTGGCAATTTTCATGGACCTCGTTGATATCGTTCGTGTGGGACCCCAGACTTTGGGGTGAGCAACTAGGATACGCCGTCGGCTGTTGGTATTGCGACGGCAGAGGGTCATCTGATCCTTGAGAGAGGGGAGGACATCAGGTGCGGATTCTAATAACGTCAATAGTGGATCTAGAGAGGTCAGCGCATAATCGCCTTCACGAGTTTGTGAGGTACTTGTCGCGCAGGCACGAAGTCATTGTCATCAGCGTGAAGGATTGGTGGAAGGCGTGCCAAGTTGACAGCGGTTCATACCGTCGTGGTCTTGAAGATGCATTAAGGAACATTCGGATCTGGCACTTCACTGATGCGAAGGTGCCGCCTTTTCTCCAGGAGTTGTTTTCCCCTTTCACTTTAAATCGTGTCTTAGAGGGCGCTGGGCAATCTTTCGACGTGCATCTGAACTACAACGCGTTGATTTCAGGATCTGTCGTGGCCAAGAAATTGCAGAGGGTGGGGATAGGCACCGTGTATGACGTAGCTGATGACCTGGTGGCCATGGTGCGCGAGTCTCCACAGATTCCCCCTGTTCTGAGACCGTTGGCCGGCCTTATGGCTAAGTTGCTGGTTCGTGAGAACATTCGGGTGGCTAGCAAAGTTACGGTGAGTACGAATGCACTAGACTTGCCTGGCCTATCTCGAAGTAAGTCGGTGGTCATTCTCAACGGTGTAGACACAACGATGTTTAGAAAAAGGGACAGCGGGGAACTTCGCAGACGATTAGGGCTTGATGAGGCGTTTGTTATAGGTTATGTTGGTGTGCTTCGGGAGTGGGTAGATCTCAAACCGACTCTCAGGGCACTCACTAAATTGCGTGTCGTAGGTCATGATGTGAAGCTGCTGGTCGTCGGTGAGGAGGGAGGGCGCCGTGGGCTTGAAGACCTTGCGGGTGAACTTGGAATAAGTGATCAAGTGGTTCTCGTCGGTACAGTTCCATACCCGATGGTGCCGTGGTACATCTCCTGTATGGATGTAGGCTTGATACCATTCAAGCTTACGAGGATCAGTGCTGGTGCTCTGCCGCTGAAGCTCTTCGAGTACATGGCTTGTGAGGTGCCGGTGATCTGTAGCGAATTGCCAAGTGTGCAGGGTTTGCTGAAGAAGGTGGTAACTTTTGCTCTTGACGAGGACGAGATTGCGCATGCGGTGCAGCGACTACTGGAGAATCGCGAAGCAAGACGTAGATTAGGAGCAGTAGGTAGACAGCTCGTAGTCGAGAACTACGAGTGGGCGAGGATCGTACCACAGTTGGAGCAAGTGCTGTGTCAAGTGGCAGCGGGCGGTTCCAAGGCCGCTTGTGCGCCCCTAAGTTGGAAGGAGTTGGCCAAATGACTCAAACGCAAGTTGTGTCGATCATCCTGCCAACATATAACCGAGCGGGAAGACTGGGATGTTGTGTGCAGTCGGTATTGGCGCAGACGTTCAGCGACTGGGAACTGATCATTTGTGACGATGCATCCACAGATATGACGGGTGAGGTAGCAAGACGTTGGGTAGAGATAGACCAGCGTATACGATACTTGCGGAATGCAGTGAACCGGGGGCTTCCAGCCTCTCGGAACATTGGTATCTCCTACGCAAAGGGAAATCTTGTGCTCTTCATCGAGGACGATGTGATTCTCGATCGCCACTGTGTGGGCATCCTGGTTGAAACGTTCGAAGATCTCAGTAGAGAAAGCAAAGTTGGAGCCGTGGTGCCAAGCCTGCCGAATAAGTACGAACAAGGGAGCGACTGCCATAAAGGGATCCTTGATTATGCTTGGCGTGGACGCAACGACAAGATGTTGCTGCCTTGCACCGTGAGTCCATTTACTGGACTTGTGCGGTACAACTTCACACCAGCCTTTAGTACAGTGCGAGAGGTTCCCTGTGCCCACTCATGCTCTCTTTATCCGCGCGAAGCTCTCGAGGAGGTAGGAGGTTACGACGATAGAACTTACCAGGGGAATTATCTGTACGAGGAAGCGGACCTGAACATCCGCTTGCGAAAGAGGGGGTACAAGCTCTATTTTCAGCCAGCAGCGATAATGCACCATTACATCGCGCGAGGTGGGGGATGCAGGGTGAATGCTGGTCGCTATGCCTACTACTTTGTAGTGAACCACATAAAGTTCGTTCTCAAGAACTTTGGCCTAAAATCTGTCTGGATGGTTCCGCTTTTTCTTCTACAGACCGGCTTCGTGGCATCCAATGCATTTGGTGCCTACATTGTAGACCAACAGTTGGCGCGGTTTGTTCACAGCCGTTTCTAGATTGGGACTGCTACAAAGTATGCCTACGGTTTCTGACACAGGGGATAGATTATGAGAGTGTGCCTCGTGGGTCATCATCTTCAGAGTCCATATGAAGGCGTGAGGAGTGTAACTTATTACCTTGGCAAGGAGCTAGCCAAGCATCATGTGGTGGTGAAAGTCTGCATAGACGATATTAGTGAATGGCCAAAAGTGGCGTACCACCGTCCGCATATTATTCACCTGTTGTTAGGCCCTGCCTCAGTGTGGAGCTTCGTAGCCACCAAGATCATCAGTAATCTCTACAGGCCGGCCAAAACGATCCTATCGGCCCTTCAACCCCGTCTGCCCCATGTTACTAGGTGGGCAAGGCTGCTTAAGCCGGATTTGGTGGTGGTCCAATCGCGGGATGCTGAAAGGTCATTTTCTGCAGCAGGCTGCAAGGCGGTGCTTATCCCCAATGGTGTGGACCTTCACAAGTACACACCGATTTCTCCAAAGCGCAAGCAACAGCTTCGGTGCAAGTATGGTATTCCTTCCGATAAGTTTGTGATTCTGCACGTTGGATCGATCAAAAGGGGCAGGAACGTGACCATCTTAGGACCTCTGCAGGGTAGAGGGCGTCAAGTGCTCCTTGTGGGGAGACCGGGCGAAGCGGCGGACACGGAAATCCTTGAGTCACTCCGCAAATTAGGATGCAAGGTTTGGACTAGATACTTTACAGCCCTTGAAGAGATCTACGGCTTGTCGGATTGTTATGTCTTTCCATGCACTAGCCGGCACAACAGTATAGACTTGCCCCTTTCTGTACTGGAGGCGATGTCCTGTAACTTGCCGGTAGTAACAACACGCTTTGGTGGGCTTCCTGACTTCTTCACGGAGGGAGAGGGGCTTATTTATGTAGAGGACGAAGAATCTCTCCTAGAAAGAACGGCTGCAATGAGCAGGGGGGCAGAGCCTGTTGCAACGCGCCAGAAAGTCTTAGCTTACTCGTGGCAACGGATCGCTGAGCGGTTTGGAGAGCTCTACGAAGAGTTGACGCTGCCGTCCTATTCTTCAGCTGTGGGGATTCAGTCCACATAGCGTTGATGTTGGTGAGAAACCCTGATGTGTATACCGTCGAGAGAAGTTCCTGGATCCAGCTAGTGCTTGATTTATGGCGCGAAAAAGAATCTCATGAGTAGTACGCACCGACATCGATCGGGCTTCTTGATATGTTTCAGTGGAATTGACGGGTCGGGCAAGACGACCTTGGCGCGGGCAATGCAGACTACGCTCAGAGATATGGGTATTGAATGCGAGTATGTTTGGGCTCGGTTTGGTTCTGCACTCGTGGACAAGGTGGTAGCACTTTATAAGAAGTTCATCCTTGAAACACGAAGTGATCAAGAGAGTGTACGAGAGTTCTCCCGGATAAAAGCTCGCGTGCTGAGCAGACGGCCTGTTGCGATCCTCTATACGTTGTTTGTGGTCGTTGCATATGCCTGGCAGATCTTGTGGAAGTTGTGGTTGCCTCGTATCTTGGGCAAGAACCTCATTTGCGACCGCTATGTTTATGACACAGCGATTGACCTAGCCGTCGATCTGGGATACTCGAGAGAAACGTTCCTTAAGCTGTTGGAGGCCTTTCTTTGGCTTGCTCCACGGCCGAATGTGGCCTTCTACATTGCTGTGCCTGAGACTGTTGCCTTCAGTCGCAAGGATGACATACCGTCTCCAGAATACCTGTCCAGGCGAACACAATTGTATGAATACGTGGCAGCGCTGTACGGCCTAGCCGTGCTCGACGGTTCAATGGAGATAAGCACAGTGCACATGCTGGCAAAACGTGCTGTTTTGGAGAAAATGGAGGCCTAGGATGCCGCGGGTGCTGATGATTGGAATAGACTCACTGGCTCCCACCTTGCTATCCGAGCTTCAAGCTGATTTGCCTACGTTTTCTCAACTGCGCCGTCAGAGCCCCCCGCTGAGGCTAACCTCTATCTTTCCCATCGACTCGATCCCGGCTTGGGCGACGATCTTCACAGGTCTCAATCCGGCAAAGCATGGACTTATTTACTCTTTCGATGTTTTTGAGGCCAACTGGGGTGCAATCTCAAAGATCGACAGCTCCGTCTTCAGGGGACGGACATTTTGGGATTACGCTGGCCAAGGCGGGAAGAAGGTATGTATCTTGTTCCCACTGCTAGCCTATCCAGCGTGGCCTGTGAACGGTGTTATGCTTAGTAGATCTCTAACCGGCGCCGGCGATGCTTGGCCCCGGCGAATCTTGGATGAGCAGAATCTATCGAGGTTCGAGACCCTTTCAGGGAGACATCCGGGGAGAAGACGTCTGCTGGAATACGCGCAGAGAGCTGAGAAGATCACTGAGAAGGAAGCTGCTATTGCTTCGACAATTCTGTCTAGGCACGAGTGGGATCTGGCCTTCGTATTCTTTGGCTATCTGGACATCATCCAACACTTTTTCTGGCGTTACTTTGATCCTAGTGACCCCACCTATCCGGGCCCAACTCCTTTTCAGAACGTCATCCGCGAGTTCTACATCTTATTGGATAGAATCGTAGGGGAGTTGGTCAACTTGCACCCGGACTCCATAGTTGTGGTGTTCAGTGACCACGGGCACGGTATGCGCCCGCCTAGAACAGTGAACATCAATGAATGCTTGCGGGAGGCAGGGCTCCTGTGCTCGAGGAATGGCGTTGTGAATCCCGCGCCATATTTGCTGGAGAACATCAAGCGGGTGGTTCTGGATTTCATTCACAGATTTGAACTGGATCATTGGATGCTGGAGGTTAGTAGGCGGGGGATCCTATCCTCCGTAACGAAGAGCTTATACATGTCTAGAGCCACTATAGACATGGAGCGCACTGTGGCATGTTTGTCCTCCTTTGCGGGCCCTAAATCCTATCCCTACGGTGGCGTGGAAATAATCAGAGAGAACCTAAAAAAGAGAGGGATGGAATACGAGGAAGTTCGATCACGTGTCATCCACTTGCTCTCTCAACTTAAGGAACCGGAGACAGGGAGACCGCTAGTGGAATGGGCTTGCAGGCGGGAAGACTTGTATTCAGGGTCTTACCTCGATTTGTATCCTGACGTGCTCTTTGAACTGAGAGAAGGCTATGGTGTCTATTGGGGCATTCATACGCCGCTGATAGGGACGGCCTATGAGCACAATCTGGCCCCTGGTGGGCATAGGAAGGAAGCAGTGTTCTTGCTCTCGAATGCGGGCCGTCCAGTCTCCCGGTATGAGATGACTCTCGAGGATATTGCGCCAACAGTGCTGGACTTACTGGGTCTAGAAGGTGATTGGCATTTTGATGGGTGTAGCATATTGATCTGATCAGACTTTAACATAACAGGTATCTCCTCACTTAGCCGTGGTCAGGTATGCCATTGAGTAATGAGTGCTTTTGCATAAGGACGTCTTCCCCTTGGGGGTCCAGGGCGGTGGGGCATCTGAGGGAAAAGTGTACCAGAAATTCCTGCAGATAGTAAGATCGTAAAGTGTCGTGAGAAGAAACACCCTTGTTTTCTTAGCGATGCTCTTTTGCTTCTTGCCATCAGCTCTTCTGGCACGAAAGAGAGCGACAGCACCGTACTTCAATCAAACGGTGTCATACGTTGTCGCCGGATTCGATCGTGGCAAGCTTGTCCCAATTCCACGGGGCACCACAACCGCATCTGATCCATACGCACAGGGCCACATAGGGTATCCTGCTTTGCTGCTAGCTGTTGCGAAGCTATGCAATGTGCGTCCCAAGTATGTGCAATTCCTTCCTGTAGGTGGTCTAATGGTGCCCTTCCTTGCTTATGCCTTGGCCCGCAGGGTTAGCTTCTCTGAAGTGGAAGCTTTCCTGCTGGCTGTATACTTCGCGTATGATCCTACACTGTCACAAGGTCATTTCAATGTCCACGCCTATGCGTGGACTCGCGCGCTATTGTTAGTTTTCCTCCTCATCTATGTCCGAATACTAGAGAGGAGGACGCCACGTGAGATTCTATTGTTGGTTCTCATATTTGTGGCGACCTTCCTCATCTATTGGACTACACCGGTGTGGATGATCTTTCTGCTTGTCCCCATGTGTCTTACGCAAGTAGTAGGAACACGTCGTGCCGGGACATCTCGGGTCTCTAGCGGCGCATCCGTGGCTCTTTTGTTGGCGTTTCTAGTTATCTACCTTGCTTTCAGCAAAGTATTGTACGATCAGTATCTCCCAGCAGTGGTTCGCAGCGTCTATGGAGATCCAGAGGAAGCCTGGGTGTCCTTCGTTTGGCATATCTCCAGGTTGTTTTTTGAACCACAGGGGTCAGGTCCTTACCAGTACGCTGGGAGTTCTTTGGCAAATACATGGTTATCCTGGGTGCTTGTCGCCCGTTACGTCGTTCTGTTTCCGCCCCACGTCACTTATATAGTGATTCGACTCTGGAAGAGTGTAAGAACGCGCTCCCTCTCTCCGCTAGATTTGCGGGGGGCCACTGTGTTGATATGGGGCGCCGCGACCACGGTAGTAGGACACACGATAATCTACTCTTTGCGCGGCCATGTCAGCTTCAGGCCTGCTCTAGTACTATTCCCAATCACTGGGCTCATTTGCATACACCGTCTCAAGTTCCCCAGGTCTGTTCGGTTGGGTTTCGTAGCCACGCTCTCGTTGCTGGCGGTGGTGGGATTCTTTCTGGGATATCCGAACACGGTCAGCTTCGACATCGAACCTAGCGCTCAATGGTTCTTCCAACACGCTCGCGGTGTCAGGGTGCTTACCGATTTGCATACTGCTGGCAAGTACCAGCTGGAACAGGTCGAGCGGCAGCAAAGACTCTCGATCGATGTCTACGACTCAACGGCATACCATCTTATTGTCGGAGAACAGTCTGCTGCGCCTGTTCAGGAGACTTTGAAGGAGAGGTGGGACTATCTCATAGTTGACCTGGAGAGGCTGGAGCAACCTGTCTTGGGGAGAGGGTGGCAGGTATATGAGCCGCTCTCTCGCTATTTTCGACAAATATACGACAACCACGCCCTTAACGCGGTATACAATGACGGCCGCTTTCTCATCCTATGCGTTAAGTAAAGCTTAGTCACGCACGTATGGGTCTTTGGTAGTACCCCCGGCAAGTGTTAGTTTTGCGTTTCGGCGAGACGCTTTCAGAGCCCCAGATATATACCTCTAGCGAAGTGTTCGGGTATGTCACTGCCTATGGGGGTGACCGTTGGGCCTTTGGCGAGGGGCCGAAACTCTGTACAAACCGCGGCCGCGGTGCCAATAACTGGCAAGGACGTTTAGTTTTAGGCGCTCATGAATCTCTTTTGAATTCTTTCGTTGCAGCGAAACGGCATGTGGTCTTAAGACACGGGCGACTTGCTGAGCAATGAAATGACCCGACGGGCACTAGAGAGGTCGAACGGCATCTGGGATCCTGCGCGCGCGATCTTGAGGGCTCATTGGCAGCTTGCCGGAAGGCACGATTCCTTTGATGGCCACAGGCCGCCGTGGCACAACTCTTGACGTAGAATCAGCAATCTTCCCATCGGTGCAATGTGTTTCGGAACTCTGACCGAGCCAATGCGCTGGGCGAGCATTCTCAGGGCACCTATGTCGCGTGGTTAGTGGGAGTCGTGGTTAGAATACCCCGAGTCTCTTCTGGTCGCTGACTCGCATGCTCATTGCGTTTCAGCATATCACCATGAGCCTATTGCGATGATTTTCATCTGAAGGACCTATTTTATTGGTTCACTTGGTTCATCTTGAGCGATGCTGCCCTTAATTGTACACCTCCTATGTCGGGAGTCTCTATAAAAACCAGCATCTGTGAGTGGGAGGGGAATCCAATGCCAAGGGTATGTGTAGTAGGTCTGGATGGGGCTAGCGCAGACCTGATTCAGGAAAATTTGGAACGTCTCCCGAATTTACGAGCAATAGCAACCCAGGGCATGTTTACCGTCCTGCACTCCACGAAACCCCCAATGACATGTCCCGCCTGGGCTTGTTTCATGACAGGCCAACCTCCCGGTGCCCTAGGGATATATGATTGGGAGGATATGAGACTGCCGAACCCGCCAAGGCTGTCCGACTGGTCGCTGCGGCATGTTCCAACTTTGTGGGACATCGTATCGGCGGCGGGGAAGGGGGTGCTGGCCATTAACGTGCCACTGACTTATCCAGCCAGGGAAGTGAACGGTGCTATGATTAGTGGCTTTCCGGTCCTCGCACGGCAACAAGATTGGATTTTCCCGCAGGAGCTAAGAGCCCGCCTTTGTCAACTTGGCCTACATCATGTTCAGGAACTTAACCCGGACACTTTTCGGCTGAGGTTAGGGGCGCTGGATGAAGACGAGTTTCTGTCACATGCGAGCCAATCCATCCAGAAAACTTTGGCTGTCACACAGCACTGTATGAAAAACTACCACTGGGACCTGCTGGTAACTGTGTTCGTGGCGACAGATAGGGTTCAGCACCTCTTCTGGCACTATATGGATGTAGCTCATCCCAAGCACAAAGCGGTGCCATCCGAAAAACACAAGAACGCGATCATACGAATATACGAGGAAGTCGATCGGGCCATCGGTGCGCTAGCATGTGCGCTTGATGAGGACACATATCTCTTCGTTATATCGGATCACGGCTTTGGGCCGCTCTATGGGAGCTTTCTGATCAACAGTTGGCTTATGGAACTGGGATTATTGAAACTAAAGCGGCGGTCACGGCCCAGCACAATTGGGTTGGGGATCACTCGCTCTCTGGACAAGCCTTTTGTTGCGCAGTTAAGCCGATTGATGGACAAAATAGGCTTGCTCGGTTTTGTTAGACGAGCCCTGCCTGCCTGGCTTGGTAGCGGGGGGGCAGTCCTTGGGATTCGAGAGCTCTTCGACTCCATCGACCTTGAAGCGACCCAAGCTCTTGCACTCTCGAATGGGAAGATCTACATTAACGCACGTCGTGAGGAAGAAAAAGAGATAGTAGCACAGAGCATCCGTGATGAGTTACTACAACTGACAGACCCGCTGTCCGGTCATCATCTTGACGTGCAGATACTGACCAAGCGGGAATTGTATGGTGACTCCTGCTCGGGGGGACCGGACCTGTACGTTGTCATTGAGAATTATAAATATAGTGTTTCGAGCAAGATTGTTCCTGGCAGACTTTGGGAGGTCCCTGCCAGTGTATCGGGTGCTCATAGGGAAGAGGGAATCTTGCTCATGAAAGGGCCTCCGGCTGCCCAGACAGTCTTGTGGGAAAACGTGCACATATGGGATCTTGCCCCAACGATCCTCTCCGCCCTAGAGATTCCAGTGCCTGCAAAGATTCAAGGGAAAGCGTTAGCGGGGATTCCTACAGTCATCTAATAAGGGACCAACGATGTTCGGAACAAGAATCACGACGGGACTGGCGCTTCTGCTGTTTCTACCAGGCTATTGCTTAGTGGCTGTTCTCTATCCGCGGCGAGGTGACCTCGAGAACCTCGAACGTCTTGGCCTTGCGGTTGGAGTTAGCATCGCGGTGACCACATTGTTGGTGGTCTTCCTTAATTTCTTACCCAGGGGCATAAGCTCGAGTTCTGTTCTTGCATCCGCGATCTCACTCACCTTGCTCGCTGCTCTTGCTGCATGGCTTCGGCTCGTCAACATCCCACCAGAGGAGCGATTCTACCACCAAGTCATCGCCGCATCCCAGGGAGGTCGGCAAGTATCCAGCACCCACGTATTGATGGTTCTTTCCCTCTTGCTCCTACTTTTGGGGTCGTTTGGATTTGTAGCAAATGCAAGCACCGCCGGACGGCTTGGAAAAGCCTTCACGCAGTTCTATATCCTTGGCCCTACTGCGGAAGCGGCTGGCTACCCAGGGGAGATTGGGCGTGGTCGGGCAGTCACTGTAATTATAGGGGTCGCTAACTACGAGCATACTGACATTCGGTACCGCATCGACCGGGAGGTGGGCACTGTCACTGAGCATGTGGCCACCCTGCAGCTCAGCCATGGGCAGATCTGGGAGCAACCATATACGTTTATACTGAGAGATCAGGGAGAGAATCGCAAGATCACGTTCCTTCTATATAAAGAGGGTGAAGAAAGGCCCTATCGTTCGTTGTATCTCTGGGTCACTGTTAAGGGAAACCCGTCCGGTCAGTGAGACATCTGGTCAGCGAGAGATGCAACTGTGCCGCCCCTTCATCAGCCCCGCTGTATGGAGTCTTGTAGAGACTCGAGTGGAAGCAGATTCAGTGGATCGTAAGTTGCGTGGGATCTGGATGACAACCAGCGTTGGGAAAACAGCATGTTGCCAGCAACATTCATACGCAATATCTAAAGGAGCGCATGCCCTCAGATTGCACGGGCTGAACCGCCTAGGTTGCTTTTGGCGGTTTCCTCCCTTTCGCTGTTATCTTCCTAAGCGACGAGTTGATCTCAGATCAGTGCTCCCTGCTCTCCAATCCCTACCCCATACGCGTATCTGTCGTTGCCCATCCCATATGTCTGTTGATCTCCTCATTGCCCTTATCTCAGCTACCGCTCTCCTTGGCCTCGCTATTTCTCCCGATCGCGCTCTCAGTCTCAACCGTCTCTCTCTTCTTCTGCTGGGCGTTGTTTCCTTCCAAGTCATTGCTGCCCTAACTAGGAAGAGAGGGGGAATAATTCGAAGTGCGATTCTTTTAATCCTGCTGGGAGTGGGTGTAGCAGTCTTCAGTCTCATCGTCACCAACTGGTCGCTAGGCATCCTCGTCCCGATCCCCGCCCTCTACGAGCGCATCCCCCTTCTGATCCCTGGCCTACCCGGCAGCGGTGTGCCCCATCACGGCGAGGGGGTCAACCCCCGCGTGGTGGCCGGGGCGATGGCGGTCTTTCTCCCCCTGGCGGCGGCGCTGGCCGTACACGGCTCTCGGTTCCGCGTGCGGCTCTTCGGGGCGCTGTCGACCCTGGTCATCGCCTTCCCGCTCTTCCTTTCCCAATCTCCCCAGGGCTTCCTGGGGGTCGGCCTGGGGATGGCCGTCGTCCTTTTCTGGAACAGGCCGAAGGCGGCACTGGCGCTGGTGCCGCTGGCGGTGGGGCTGGCCTGGGCCTGGTGGGCTCACCGGTGGTGGCTGCCCCCTGCCCTGGCGCAGCGGCTGACCATGGGCCTCTTGGCCCGCATCCGGATCTGGGAGGGCGCCGTCGCGATCCTGCGGGATGTTCCCTTCACCGGGCTGGGGCTCAACGCCTTCCCGGCGGTGTATCCCTTCTATACTCTCCCCCCGGCGATCACGCCTCACGCCCACAACACCTTCCTCCAAACGTGGGCGGATATGGGCGCTGTGGGGTTAGTCGCCTTCTGCGCTCTGTTCGCAATTTCCTTTATCACTGCCGTTCGTGTCTATTGCGCCCTCGAAGCCCCGGACGCTCGGGCGGGGATGGTGGGCGCGGCGGGATCGATCGTCGCGTACCTGGGCTACGGCCTGCTGGATACGATGACCCTGGGCTACAAGGCTGCCCCGGGGCTGTGGGCCATCCTGGGACTGGTGGCCGGGGCGGGCCGGGTTGCTCATCTGCCACCGCTGAGGGTCCCGCGCAAGGTCCGCATCGCTGTGCTTGCCGCGATGGGCGCTCTGGCCGTGGCGTGTGCCCCTATCACGGCCAGTGCCCTGCTGACCAACGGGGCCGCTCTGCTGGCCCACCCGGCCTGGGCCGGGCCTGATCCGGGGCCGCAGCGACTTGCCCTGGCCTCGGACCTGGCCTGGTGGGCCACGCGGCTCTGGGCGGGCAACGGTCGCGCCTATGCCCTACTGGGGCGGATCGCCCTGATGCAGGGAGACAACGCAGCAGCCTTCACCGCCCTCGAGCAGGCGGTCCGGCTCGACCCGGCCGACCGGATCGGTCACCTCAGCCTGGGCGATCTGTATCTGGCGCGAGGGGATGAGTCCCGTGCCATCGCCCACTGGCGGGCGGCGAGGGCGGGGGAGATCCTGGTCAGAAGGGCCTCGGAGGCTCGGCAGCATGAGCAGATGCAGGAAGCTTTAACGTGGTATCGCCTGGCTGTCGCTGTTGATCCCAACAATGATCCGGCGCTGCGAGGTCTTGCCAACCTGCTGCGTGCTACTGGAGAGTTGGAGGCGGCGTTTTCTACGTGGGAGACCTACGTGCGGCGATTCCCTACCCAGCCCTGGGGGTATGTGGGCCAGGCGGAGATCCTGCTGTGGCAGGACTGCGCCGGAGATGCTCGGGCGGTCCTTGAGCAGGGGTTGGCGCAGATTGGGCCCGAGGCCACGCTCTACCTCCTGCTTGCACGCGCCTACGAGGCGCAGGGCGATCTGGAAGCCGCACTCGAGGCGGCAAGCCAGGCGGTGGCCCTGCGAGCCGACTACTGGGCCGCCTGGTACCGGTTGGGGAGCCTTTATGAGAAACAAGGCTGTCCGGAGGAAGCGCTCCAGGCATATCTGCGGGCCGCGGGTGAGCGGGAGGATTACTGGGCCTGGGTGGGACTGCGGGCGGCGGGGAGGTTGTTGCTGTCGCAGGGCCGTCCGGGTGACGCTGTGGAGAGACTATCCCGTGCAGTGCTTATCGGCGAGGTGCTTGGGGAAGATCCTTCGGCTGTAGCGCAGGATTACGTCCTCCTGGGCGACGCGCTGGCAGCCAGCGGGAGGGAGACCGAAGCGATGGAGGCTTACCGCACGGCGCTGGAGTTAGACCCTGGGAACGAGGCCGCACAGACGGGGTTAACACAGATCAGGTGGGAGCCGTGAGATGCACTCGACTACAGAACCACTCCGTGCTCATCCACAAACAATAGATCGAGAGGCAACGGCCCACGATACCCTTTTGGCGCAGGCTGTTGCTGCCTTAAAGGTTGGGCATAGAGAGGAAGCGCGCCGCCTGCTGGAGCAGGTGCTACGTACTGAGCCGCGCTCGGAGCAAGGTTGGTGGCTCCTCTCAAAGGTGGTCGAGGCAGAAGAAGAGGAACGGTTTTGTCTGATCCAGGTGCTCTCGATTAACCCCCGTAACAGCCTGGCTCGGCAGCGTCTCGAAACGTTGGGGTTGAGATCGTGGGGGCCAGGGTCCGTCCAATCCCCGTTCGCGAAGTGGGCTGATCCATATCCCTCGGAAACCAGTTCATGGTCAGTTGTGGGCGGGCGGCCACGCGGTGGCATCCGGCCGCGTGTCGACGGTGAGCGTGATCGGTCGCTTCTTATCGGTTGGGTCTACCTGGTCGCACTCACCGTAGCGGAGGTTCTCACTGCCCTTTTCGAGCCCCGCGTGGGGCTTGTACTACATGCCGGGCTTCTTGTGGGATTGTTCATCCACACTGCTCTCTCCTGGGAACATCCCTACCATCGCTTGCTCCTTGGGCTTTCTTTTGCTCCGCTGATCCGGCTCTTGAGCTTATCCCTTCCCCTGGCACGGTTCCCGCTCCTTTACTGGTACTTCATTATCAGCGTGCCTCTGTTTGTGGCCACGTTTGTCGCGGTACGTGTGTTGGGTTTGCGTGGTAGGGAGATCGGTCTCACGCTTCGCAGACCTCTGGCCCAACTAGGGATAGCTCTCACCGGTCTGGTGTTTGGCGCTGTAGAGTATCAAATCCTGTATCCCGATCCGTTGGTTCAGCGCCTCACATGGGGAACGGTGTGGCTTCCAGCGTTGATCCTGCTGGTGAGCACAGGTTTCGCCGAGGAACTGATCTTCCGAGGGGTAATGCAACGGGTGGCCGTTGAGACACTGGGCCGTTTTGGAGTCCTTTATGTGGCGATGCTTTTCGCAGTGCTGCACGTGGGCTACCACTCCTTGTTGGATGTTTTCTTCGTTTTCATAGTGGCTATGGTCTTTGGGTGGGTACGGGAGCGTACCGGGTCCATCGTAGGAGTTTCCATTGCGCATGGCATCACTAATATTGTCCTTTTCTTGGTGATGCCATTTTCGCCACCAATAGGATGAGCAAGAAACAAAAAAGGGCTATGAGAGCTCATAGCCCTTTTTGTTTTTGTTGTCGGGAGAGGGTCGTTATTTCAACGCCTCTGCCACTCGCACCGCGACGATTAACGCGAAACCCATCAGAAGAGGCACGATACCAATGTTCAGCACACGCCCCAATGCACGCGCTAGGCGCCCTTCGGATGCGGTGGTGAGCTCCTTCTGAATGAGAAGGGCAAGAAGTGTAAGAATGCTGACCAGGGCAAGCGATCCGGCCAGTGCAACAGTTGTCACGGTGGAAACCGTCGTGGTCGTGACCGTGGATACCATTTATCCTGCTCCTCCTGACAAATGACCGTTGGATCTCGCTGCAATGATTATATCAAAACGAGCTGTCAATGTCAAGCGCGAAAAAGGTGTTGGAGACAGTTGGAGACAATATCAGTTTAGTAGGTGGAAGAAGAGAGCCACTGGTCTGGTATACCTTGGGTCAAAGCGAAAAGAGTCCAAGGAGGCCAGACTAGTGGTGCGGCGTCTTGACGTCTCCCGTCCGCCGTGCTAAAATGCAGTTGCACGGTGGGCAAGGTTCATTGTAAGATGGAATGTGAAGGCAACGTGCTGTCTGTTGCAGGACATGCCTGGTTAAACGGGGCCGCGCTGGGGATTCCCCCTGGGGCGGCCCCTGTCTTCTGCTGAGGAGGGTTTGATGGGAGGAGGGGAAGCGATGTCCCCCTGGGAAGGGTATCTGCGAGCGTTGGAGGTGTGGGAACACCTGGTGGCCCAGAGACCCGCACCCGGGGACCTCTTGGTCATAGAGGAGGCGATTCTCCAACTTCGCCCCTACAGTGCACGATAACGTTTGACCTCCGGCCCTACCATCCAGGCCATGGAGACGATTCTCCAACCTCGCCCCTACAGTGCACGGCCCCTCATCGAACGGTGGAACACCCGGCTGGACGGGCCTGTCTGGGTTATCCAGGCGGTAGATCTGGACGGAGATGGGCAGCAGGAGATTGTGGCGGGCGGAAGTGGAGGGTGTCTCTTTTACCTTTGCCCAACGCAGGAAGGGTGGGAGCGGAGAGGGCCATGCAGAGTGCCCGGCGAGGGACGGGTACGGTTTGTGGGGTTCGCCACGCAGCGCGACCTCTTCAGCGTGGGGGAGCGATTGGTGGTCCTTTCCCGATCTTCCTCCGGCCTGTGCCCCTTCGAGTTCGTTCCCCCGGATCAGCCAGGCGGAGATGAAAGCGATCCCTTTAGAAAACTGGGCCCTTTTCCGGAGCGGAGGGTGCTCCTAGCGGCTGTGCTACTCTCGTCGGCTGTTCGCGATGGCCTTCCCGGCCCAGAAGCAGGAGGCTTTCTTCCTCGGCCACGTCTGCGCCTTCCACCACTTCGGCGGGGTCCCCCGGCGGATCCTCTACGACAACCTGACGGTGGCCGTTCAGCGGGTCCTGGAGGGGCGGAACCGGAAGGAGCAGTCGGGCAGGTGGCGTTCGAGACCAACCGGTATTTAGTCCCTGCCGACCGGGCCCACCGGAACCTGGTGCTGAAGGCCTATCCCTTCCACATCGAGATCCTGTACTTGGACGAGGTCGTCGCCACCCATCCTCGCTGCTCCCGGCGCCTTCGACCACGCCCGGCCCATTCGGCGCTGGCGGGCCTCCTGGCCCCCCGTCTACGAGCAGTTGCTGGCCCATCTGCGGGAGAAATGGCCCGATGGGCGGGGGGTGCGGGAGTTCGTCCGCATCCTGAAGCTGCACCGCGACCATCCTGCCGACCTCATCGCCCAGGCGGTGAGCCAGGCTCTGGAGTACGGCTGCGCCCACGCCGACGGCGTCCTGCTGTGTCTCCGTCAACTGACCTCCCCGGATCCCTCACCCTCCTCCCTCGACCTGAGCCGCTGGCCCCAACTGGTCGGGGTGGGCAGCCGGCCGCCCGACCTGGAGGCGTACAACCGACTGCTGGGGAGGGATGAAGAATGACCGAGAACCTGCTGCCTGGTCACCCTGGACGAGTTGGGGTTCATTCCCTTCTCCGCCACAGGAGTTCACCTGATCTTCCATCTCTGCTCCACCCTCTGCGAGCGGGTGGCGATGGTCGTCACCACCAACCTGGCCTTCAGCGATGATGATCAGGTGGGTCCGTTTTCGGTTGACAAAAACAATTCGTCTCCCCGTGGAACGTTCCGTTTGTGCCAGAGGATCGGTTGTGCTATAAAACCAGGCGGGGATCGACCCTCATAGCATACAGGCTTGGTCCGGAAAGGAGGTGTGTATCGGTGTGGTAGGAAGAAATCCCTAGAACGATCAAGCGCCCTCGAACGTTGAGTGTGTGGGAACCGTCCACAATACGTAGGAGATGGATGCTATGCGTGTGTTCAAAACCGCGTTGGTTTCCCTAATTGTTGTAGGTTTGCTGTTTCTCCTCCCCTCCGCTGTCTTCGCAGGAAGACCCTCCCTTATTGCCGACACGACCCTCCGCTCCTCCCCGGCTGCGCAAGTAGGCGTTTGCAACATTGCCGCTGGTGAGGTGGTGATCAACGAGATCCTGCCCGCCCCCTCCAGCGGCTATGAGTGGGTAGAGCTGTACAATACCACCGACACCGACCTAGACATCGGCAACTGCTACATCGACGACATCGCCGACGGCGGAGGGAGCCCCTACCAGATCCCGGCTGGCACCATCATCCCGGCCAAGGGGTTCTGGACGTTGGACCGTACTTCGTATTTCAACAACAGCGGCGACGACGTCCGGTTCCTGAAGGAGGACGGTACGACGGTCCTGGACTCCTACACCTACGGCGCGACCGATTACGACGTCTCCTGGTACCGCAGCCCTGACGGCGGGGCCTGGCAGCCGGAGCCTACCTCCTCCCCCACCAAAGGGGCACCGAACGGGGGGTACGGGTGCGGCACGGGTACCTGGACGCCGGGCTACCTGGAGATCCACCATATCAACATTGGCCAGGGGAACGCTACCCTGATCGTCGGCCCGACCGGCAAATCGCTCCTCTTCGATGTCGGCGAGTCCTACTGGAACAGCAGCGCCGACGCGGAGAAGATCGGCCCCTACATCGAGTCCGTGTTGGGCTGCAAGTACATCGACTATGTGGTGGCCTCCCACTTCCACGTCGACCACATCGGCTACGTGGGCTACGGCGGGCTGTGGCACCTAGTGGAGGTGCAGGGATTCACCGTGGGCCAGATGCTCCACCGGGACTACAACACCTACCTGGGCTCGACCAGTGGGACGTTCAACAACTGGCGGACCTATCTGGAAGGCGAGGGTCAGGCCAAACTGAACCCGACCGTCGCCGTGGAGGGGACCGGACAGGTGGACCTGGGGGACGGAGTGGTCTTCGAGATCGTGACCGTGGACGGGAACGGCACTATCCTCCCCGGCGACTTCAGCGCCGATCCGTCTCCGCCCTCGGAGAACGACTACGGTATTGGGGCGGTGCTCCGGTACGGTGCATTCGACGAGTGGCTCGGCGGGGACCTGGATGGTCAATACTACGTCAGTGACTACGGCTATACCTACCACGACATCGAGTGGAGCGTCGCCCCGGAGGTGGGGGATGTGGACGTCTACCTGGTCAACCACCACGGCAGCGACCACTCCAGCAACGCCGTCTTCGTCAACCAACTCGATCCTGAGGTCTCGGTCATCTCGGTGGGGGCCGACAACCCCTACGGCCACCCCCGCCAGGCGGTGATGGACCTCCTGCTGGCGACCAGCGACGTCTATATGACCGAGCGGGGCGACCCGAATGTCGACATCGGGGACGCGGTCGTCGCGGGTGACATCGTCATCCGGACCGCGGACGGGGTGTACTACACCGTCAACGGCGTGGGGTACACGGCCACCGATCCGGTGCGCACCGATGCCGACGGGGATGGCTACTTCGCCGAGGTGGATCCGGACGACGGCAATGCCGGGGTGACGCCCGCGCCGAACGGCGGCTGTGATCCGATCTACCAGTACTGCGACGGCTGCTACGTCGAACCCGGACAGGTGGTGATCAACGAGATCCTTCCCGCTCCCTCCAGCGGCTACGAGTGGGTGGAGTTGTACAACACCACCAATGGCCCCATCAACATCGGCAATTGCTACATCGACGACATCGCTGGTGGGGGCGGCGCTCCGTACCAGATCCCCGCGGGCACCATCATCCCCGCAGGGGGCTTCTGGACGCTGGACCGATCCCGCTACTTCAACAACAGCGGCGACGATGTCCGGTTCTTGAAGGAAGACGCCACAACGGTCCTCGACGCCTACACTTACGGCTCGACCGACTACGACGTCTCCTGGTACCGGAGCCCCGACGGCGGCGCCTGGCAACCCGAGCCCACCGCCTCCCCGACGAAAGGGACATCGAACGTCCCTCAGTAGGGGCTGCTACCCTGAGCGATCAGCAATCCGACAGCGCCTCGTGACAACACGGGGCGCTGTTCCTGTCAGTACTCTTCTTGTTCGATCGGGAAGCGGTCTTCCTCCTCCCGCGTTGCTGTCGCAGGCCTGTGATCTTCGTCGGGTCATTCCTCTTCCTCGGCGGCCAGGTAGGCCAACTGGTCGCGCACGCGTTGCACGAACTCGCCCGGGCGCAGGGCGGTCAGGTCGGGATGACCGGGCCTGTAGTGCCGGACGTTGAAGGTCACCAACCACCGGCAACCCTCGCGCAACGCCGCCACCAGGATCGGCAGGTCCTCGGGATCGGCCAAACCCTCATGCGGCTTCAAATCGTCCGGCTCACGGTCAGGCACCACGCGGAGGCTGCGGCTGACGATGAGCCGGAAGGTCGGCAGTGCCTGGGGCAGTTTGTCCGCCAGGTTCCGTTCCGCCTCCGCGATTACCTGTTCCGAGGCCAGCGCCTCCACCAGGGTGATCTCGGCCATCCGCAGGACGACGAGGCTGGCACCGTGCTCGGTGGGGGAGGCGGCCCCGGCGAAGAGGACGTCGGCGTCGACGAAGACCCGGGGCTTACGCGTCCTCGGCATTCCCGTATCGCTCCTGGTAGTACCGCTTTCGCTGCTCCCGCAGTCCCGCCAGCAACTCCTCAATGGTCAGCCCTGCTTCCCGCCGCATTCGCTCGATCTCGCGGGCCAGTTCTGGCACCATCGGCACCATCGGTGTCAGCACGAAGATGCCGTCCAGATCGACCAGGCGGAAGGTATCGCCGGGCCGGATACCGTATTTTTCCCGCAGGCTGGCGGGCAGGGTCAACACGCCCCGCTGTCGTACTCGAACGGTCTCGTCCACGGGTCCCTCCTTTGAGATCCAACGTTCGGCTGCTTTTCAGAAGATGCAGAATGTCTGCTCCCAGTATACCCCACAATCTTGATTTGGGCAATCAGGGAAGGGGGTTGAACCCGTTGAGGAAGACGCTGGCGTCCACCGTGTAGATATCGGCCATAGGTCTCTCCTACCGTCGCATCTCGGCCAGGAGATCGGTGCTCGTCGGAGGAAGAGGAGCCGCCGGTACAGGGCGATAGCCTGACCGTGTTTTTGGTGTATAATAAACACGCATCCTCGGGTGGTTTCACACAATAGATTGGTTGGCGCCGTGGCAGTCGAGATCGTACGATGAGCGAAAAGATGCCCCTCAAGGTTTTCTTGGAAGCCGTGGAGCGGCGGCTGGCGGAGTGTTCAGCCGACGAACTGCGCGATATCCTGCGGGCGATGGCCCAGCGGATCCCCCCTGCCGACCGTCAGGCCTTCCTGGCCCAACTCGGCGTCGGCGAGGTTGCCGTCCCTCCGCCCCAGGCCGTCTGGGAGCATCTCCTTTCCGACATCGACGACCTGGCCCTGGAGATCCGGCAGGCGATGGATTCGGCCGATGAGTGGGAGGAGCGGCACGGTTGGGACTACGAGTATGAGGAAACGGACCTGGGGCCATACGAGCGGTTTGTGGAGCCATTGACCCTTCTGTTCGAGCGGGCAGCGGTGGCCTTCGACAGCGGGGAGGTCGGTCTTGCCCTGGAGGCCTATGACAAACTGTTCGACCTGTTGGGGTTGGAGGACGACTACGGGCGGGGGATCCGATTGTCCGACCTGCCCGGTGTGGACGATCGGGAGACCGTCGGCCGGTACCTGCGTGCCGTCTACGAGACCGCGTCGCCCGATCGCCGGCCGCAGGCGCTCTATGATCAGATGCGCGAGGCCCGCTTCTGGCTGGGCCCCTTCGAGCGGCCGATGCTGGACGACCTGGTGCAGATCTCTCCTCACCCTCTGCCTGATCTGGAGGCCTTCCTGACCGACTGGATCGGTTTCCTGCGGACGCAGAGTGGGACGGACGCCGACGCCTGGCTGCGCGAGGCGGTGCGGATGGCGGAAGGGATGGCGGGGTTGGAGGCCCTGGCGCGGACCGAGGGTCGGGCCCACCCCCGTGCCTACCTGGACTGGTTTGCTGCGCTGGAGGAGGAGGAGAGGTACGCCGAGGTGCTGGTCGCTGCGGAGGAGGCCCTGGAGGGCCTGCCGCCCGACCTTCCCATCCGCGCTGCCATTGCCGACCATCTGTGCTCCGCCGCCGCAGCGCTGGGCGATCCGGAGCGGTTCCTTTTCGGCCGCTGGGAGGCCTTCCGGGCCAAGCCCACCCTCTCCCGCCTGCTGGACCTGTGGGAGGCGGTTCCGACCACCAAGGACCGGGTCGCCTGGATGGAACGGGCCGTCAAGCACGTTGAGGGCGCGGGCGGACGGCGGCCTTCTCCCTCCGTCGCCCCGTTTCCCTATGTAGAGCCGGACGGGCTCGAACAGTCTGCCGATCCCGATCACAATTTGCTTGTCCACGCTCGGCTGTTGGCGTGTGACGTGGAGGCCGCGCGTCGGCCGGTTATCAACAAGCCGGTGTTGGGATGGTCCGGTCGAAGCAGCGATCAGGCCCTGGTCCTCTCCTTTATCCTGATTCTGCTCTCCCGTCGGTCGCTGGAGGAACTTCCTCCTAACCTGGCTTCCTTGTGGTCGTGGAGTCTTCTGGCCACCAGCCTTGGCTTGTGGGGCTACGGTGAACCGGGGGAGGGGGAGGAGGAACTTCCCGGGCGGTTGAACGCGGTCTATAGGGAGTGTCTAGCCTGGGGGCGGGAGAGTGGGCGGCTGGACCTCGACGGGCAGCGGGAGCGGGCGTACCTGGCGTGGTGCCTGGGTGTGGCCCACCGGCGGGTGAAGGCCATCGTGGGCAATCAACACCGGCGCAGTTACGGGAAGGCGGCGATGCTGACGGTGGCATGTGCCGAGGTGCTGCGGTTGCGGGGGGGAGAGGAGGCGGCGAGGCAGTGGGTGGAGGGGATCCGCAACCGCTTTCCGCGCCATCGGGCTTTCCAGGCCCAGTTGAGAAGCGCACTCCAACAGTCTGGTTAGGCTTCCGCCCGAAGGGATGGCTGGCCGTCTAAGGCCGTGATCGACATCTCGGGTACGAACCCGCCGGGCGTCGATGGCGTGGAAGTGCGTCGGCTGTTCAGAAGTGGCACCGAAGAGTGTGATCCGGCGACGATGGTGATCCTGCTGCGGGCGGTGGAGGCGTGAAACTTCACCTACTCAAGGAGGTTGTAGGTGGAGGGCGAGACGAAGGGTTTTGATCTGCCCGGCCGGGCCTCGGCCGCCAGCCGCTGGGGTGACGCGGCGTACCGTTGGGGGCCGGTCCTCCTCTGGATGGCCGGCATCTTCATCTTCTCCTCCCTCTCCAGGCCTCTGGGTCCTCTTTCGGACACTCCCTACGGCGGGCTGGTGGGCCGACTGTGCCACGTCGCCGAGTATGCCGGGCTGGCCGCTCTCCTGTACCGGGCCGTGCTGCCGGGCCGAACCCACCCGGAGGTGGTAGGTGTGGGGAAGTAAGCCGTTCGCCCGCCGGGTTCTGGACGGGTTGCTGGCCGTTCTGTGCTGGGTGGCCGGGCTGGAGTGGCTGATGGCGATCGTTGCCGCTCCCCTCCTGGTCTTTCCCACCGTCCGGCCGCTCTGGACGGCGGGGGCGCTGGCCCTGCTGGTAATTCTCTGGCTCCTGCGCTGGATGGTCCGGCGGGAGCCGTGGCCGGTGACCCCCTTCAACGGCGCGCTGCTGCTCTTCGCCCTGATGGTCCCGGTGGGGATCTGGGCCTCGGCGGTGCCGGAGGTCACCGTTCCGGAGGCGGTCCGCGTCCTTCTGGGGCTGATCGCCTTCCGGGCCGTGTCGTTTGCGGTGCGGGACCGGCGAGGCCTGGCTCTGGCGGTGCTGGCCTTCTGCCTGCTGGGGGCGCTGATCACGACTGTTGGGCTGCTCGGTGCCCGCTGGTCGGCGAAGGTGCCGGTGCTGGGCGCATTGGGCGGGCGGGTCCCTCACCTGATCGAGACGCTGCCGGAGGATCAGGGGACGCCGGGGGTGAACCCGAACCACCTGGCGGGGATGTTGACCCTCTACCTGCCGCTGGCGTTGGCGCTGGTGGTCGGATGGCCGCTGGCGCGGCGGGTCACGGCGGGTCCGGCTGCGGCGCTGCTGCCGTCGCTGGCCTTCCTGGCGCTCGTGGCGGGGACGCTGCTGCTGACCCAGTCGCGC
>DUEL01000055.1 GCA_011192125.1 Thermoflexia bacterium | reverse complement strand
ACCTCGCCCACCTGGGGGTGTTCGACCATCCCACCATCGCCGCCCACTGCATCGCCGTGAACGAACAGGACCTGGCAATCCTGGCCGAGAAGGGGGTCCACGTGGCCCACACGCCCAAGACCTATATGAAACTGGGGATGGGGATGGCCCCGCTGGAGCGGTTCCTGGGAGCCGGAGTACGGGTCGGTCTGGGGACCGACGGCCCGGCCTCCAACAACGACCTGAACATGCTGGAGGTGCTGCGGATCACCGGCCTGGTCCACAAGAACCGGCTCCGCGACCCGGCCATCTTCCCCCACAGCCTGCTGCTCCGGTTGGCGACGCAGGGGTCCGCCCAGGCGATGGGCTTCGCCGAGAGCGGGGTTCTTCGGCCAGGCAGACCCGCCGACCTGATCCTGCTGGATACCCGGGGGAGCCATTGGACCCCGCGTCACGACCTGGGAGCGCACCTGGTCTACGCCAGCCATCCGTCCGACGTGCGGTACGTCTTCTGCGACGGGCAGGTGCTGCTGCGGAACGGCGAACTGACCACGCTGGACGAGGAGCGGATCCGATACGAGGCAGAACGGCGCGCCTTCCGGATGGTCGGCACGCCGATGCACAGAGTGCGGGAGTATCGGGGATAGGTGAAGGTAAGGGCGCGATTAAATCGCGCCCTTACCCGCGCCCTTACCCGCGCCCTTACCTCGCGCCCTCACCTCACACTTCTACATCGCACCTCCACACCTGTCCCACCCTCACGGCGCGGTCACCACGAGGTTGTCGAAGTGGACCTCCGTCGGTTCACTCTCATACGTGGTCGCCGCCAGACCGATGTCCCCTTCCGCGAAGGTGGCATCCTCCGCCTCCGCCAGCAACTTCCCATTGACGATGAGCGCGAGGCGGGTCCCATCGCAGACAGCCCGAATGTGGTTGGTCGCGTTCCCCTGCTGGATGACGTCCGACATCGTCCAGTCGACCAAGGGTGTGAACTCGTCGTTCTGGACGCGATGGATGGCATAGTACCCATCGCCGCTGATCCGCAGGAGGTAGCCGTCCCCATTCGACTGCACCCGGCACATCACCCCGTAGGAGTTGTTGTTGTTGGCTGGGGCGGTAACCTGGGTAGCGTCCACTTCGATGACGACATCCGTAAAGTTCTGATACGCCACCCCCCACATCAAGTAATCCTCGTTCGTCGCCACGACGTAGTAATACCCATCGCCGTAGCCCACCCGGCCGTCATCGTACTCTCCCACCTCCCAGCCGGAATTGGGGTCGCTGAAGTCATCCTGCAGGAGGACTCCGCCGCCAGGCTGCGGGGGCCTGCCCCGCGGTGCCCTCACAACCAGGTTATCGAAATGGACCTCCGTCGGCTCATCCTCATACGTGGTCGCTGTGAGACCGATATCCCCTTCTGAGAAGGTCGCGTCCTCCGCCTCCGCCAGCAACTCCCCGTTGACGATGAGCGCCAGGTGGGTCCCCTCGCAGACAGCCCGAATGTGGTTGGTCGCGTTCCCCTGCCGGATGACGTCGGACGGAGTGAAGTCCACCAGCGCTTCGAACTCCCCTTCCACCGCCCGGTAGATGGCATAGTACCCATCCCCGCTGATGACGAAGTAGTAGCCATTGCCGTCGGGCTGGAGACGGCAAACGACCCCGTAGTCGTTGTTGTTGTTAGGCGGAGCAACGGCCTGGGTGGCCTCCACGTCGATCACCACATCGGTGAAACTCTGGAAGGCCGCACCCCATATCGTTAACCCAGGCTTGGTGGCCAGAACGTAGTAATAGCCGTCGCGGTACCCAACACCTCCCCCCTCGTAGTCACCCACATCCCATCCAGAGTTCGGGTCCTCGAAATCGTCCTGGAAGAGGATCCCCTCGCCTCCCGGCGGGGGAGAGGGCCGGGTTGGTGAGGGAGGCGGCTGGGTGGGCGGTGGCGGCTGTGTCGGCAACGGCGGTTGGGTCGGCAACGGCGGCGTCGTCGGCTGGGGCGCAGGCCAGGTCGGTTCCACGTTGCCAAAGGGCAGATTCACTCCACACACACTGCAGGAGAGGGTGAAAAGCATCACCAGAGGGATGACCCACCACACTCCCTTTGCACCTCTCGCGTTCATCGTTCCTTCCCTCCTTCCAGTTCATCGCTTACAGAAAGACCCATCTCTGCCAGCAAACGTAACGTCTCCTGGGCCTCCTCCTCGTCGATCCGGCTAATGGCAAAACCCACGTGGACGATGACATAGTCGCCCACCTGGGCCTCCGGCACGTAGGCAAGACAGACTTCACGGATCACCCCCCCAAAGTCCACCTTCCCCATCCGCATCAACGGATTGTCGTCAATCTCCACAATCCGGCCAGGGATTCCCAGACACATCACCCTTGCTCCTTAAACGATCGAACCTGCCCCTCCACCCAGTCCAGCCACGCCGACAGTCCCTCACCCGTCTTGCAGGAAAGGGGAAAGAAGGCCAGCCCGGGGTTCAGGACCTCAACACCGCGACGGAAGTAATCTACATCGAAGTCGAAAGCACCCAGCACGTCGATTTTGTTCAGCACCAGCGCATCCACCCCCCGATACATCGGGGGATACTTGTAGGGCTTGTCATCCCCCTCCGGGACCGAAGCGATCAGCACGTCTTTGTGAACGCCCAGTTTGAAGGAGGCGGGACAGACCAGGTTCCCCACGTTCTCCACGATCAACAGGTCCAGTTCCTCCAACGGCAGTTGGGGAAGCGCGGACTGGAGCATCACCGCGTCCAGATGACAGTTGCCACCGGTGTTGACCTGGACGGCGGGGATCCCAAGGGCGGCCACCCGATCGGCGTCCAGTGTGGAGGCCAGGTCGCCGTCCACCACACCGATCCGCAACCGATCCCGCAACGCCTCCACGGTCCGGGTGATCAGGCTGGTCTTCCCTGCTCCCGGTGAAGCCATCAGGTTGATGGCGAAGACCCTCGCTTCGTCCAGCCGGGCGCGGTTGTCGGCCGCTAGTCGGTCGTTGGCGCTGAGGATGTTTTCCACCACGGAGACACGTCTCGTCATCACTCCACCTCGATACTCTCCAGCCGGAAGTCATCGCCGCTCACGACCACCACCTGGGTGCTCTCGCACATCGGGCAGACATAATCCTTTCCGTCGATGGAGAACACCTCCCCGCAGGCGACGCAACGGAGTTGTCCCGGGGTGCGCTCGAAATGGAGGCGGGCCCCCTCGGCGATGGTCCCCCGGCTGATGATGTCCCAGTAGAACTGCACCGAATCGTCCACGATCGAGGAGAACTGCCCGATGACCAGGTTGAGTTGAACAATCCGTTTCGCCCCCGCTGCCTCGGCGTGGCGCAGGGCGATCTCCAGCAGGCTCTGGGTCACGGGCAACTCGTGCACGGATCTCCTTCCTACAAAATACCACAGAGTCACAGAGGACTCGGAGAAACGGATGGAGAATCGAGAGGTTTTCTGAAACTCCGCGTCCCCTGTATCTCTGTGGCGAAAATCGACGAAACTGCGCAAGTCCTGCGAGTCAGGTGGGAATTGTAGCACACGGGTCACCCTCTGTCAAAAGCGAACGGTTATGCATCGGACGCGACCTTCCGCACACGGAGGCGGAAGCCGACCACCTCCACCACCTCGACCGTCTCTCCCTCCTCGATCGGGCCCTCTAAGGACTCGGCCTGCCACCGCTCCCCAGCGACCAGAACGATGCCCCGGGGATCGAGCCGCGCCTTCACCACACCCTGGCGGCCGATCAGCCCCTCCTTCCCAGTGACCGGACGGGGCTTCTGTGCCCCTATCGCCTTGGCGACGACGAAGGCGAAGAAGAGCGCCGTCATCACCGCCACCGCCACCACGAGGGGGACGGAGACTCGGCCATACGGGGAGCCCACGGGCGCGTTGAAGAGGATCAGCGCGCCAGCGATGAACGTGCCCACCCCCGCCGCCGTCAGCGCCCCGTGGGTCGGCGCTTTGATGTCCAGCGCGAACAGGACGAAGGCCACAACGATCAGCAGCAGACCCAGCCAGTTAACCGGAAGCACGCCCATCGAGTAGGCGGCCAAGGCGAGACACAGCACGCCGACGAACCCAGCGACCCACCCGCCCGGCGAGGAGAGTTCGATCAGGATGGCCTGCACCCCGATGGCCAGAAGAAGCAGCGCGATGTTTGGGTTAATCAACACGGAGAGCAGCTGCTCGATGAGGGACATCGGCACCTCCCTGGTCGCCGCCCCCGCGGTCCGCAGCACGACCTCTCGGCCGTCCCCCAACCTCACCTGCCGACCGTCGAACCCCTCAAGGAGGTCGTCCATATCCGCCGCGATCAGGTCGATCACCCCCAGTTCCAGCGCCTCCTCCGGGCTGGCGGTCGCGCTCTCCCGGATCGCCTTCTCCGCCCACGTCGCCGCTTCCTCACCTCGCCGCTCGGCGAAGAGCGCAGCGTGCTCCGCCATCACGTTGGTCATCTTCTCGATTAGATCCTCCGGGACCCCCTCTTCGCCTCCTGGCAACGTGACCGGATGCGCGGCGCCGATGGTGGTACGGGGGGCCATCGCCGCGCCGTGAGCCGCCAACAGGATCAGGGTACCTGCCGAGGCCGCCATCCCGCCCCGGGGCCAGACGTAGACGATCACCGGGACCTGGGCGTTCTCTAGCGTCTCCATAATACGAACCGTGGAGGCCAAATCCCCACCGGGGGTGTTCAACCGAATGACCACCGCCTCAGCCCCGGCCTCCTCGGCCAGATCGATCCCTCTCTCGAAATAGTCCGCTATCGTGGTGGTAATCGCATCGTCCACAGTGAGGACGAAAACGGTCCGCTCCCCCTGGGCTCCCACTCCGCTCGGAGACAGGAGCCCGAGTAACCAGACGCCGACCAACAGGACGACCGCTCGGGTTCTCATCACATCCCTCCTCATCCCTCCCAGACCGCCGAATCTGCCTCCATTATACCCTACTCCCCCCGACGAGGCCACCGAAACCGTGTCGGGGGGCAGGGCTATCGCATTTTCCAGGAAGTAGGTGGTGGCAGCCGGATCTCACCGCAGAGGCGCAGAGGACACGGAGAATGGAGGGGAAAAACGTTGAACTCTGCGCTCTCTGCGCCTCCGCGGTTACGGAAAATGCGATTGCCTCTCGCCTCGGATGTGGTACAATATCGCCATCCCAACACCTGAGGAGGAGGATCGTGCGCAACCTGTTGGTGACCGGCGGAGCCGGGTTCATCGGCTCCAACTTCGTCCGGTATATGCTCCGGAAGTATCCCGACTACCGGATCGTCGTCTACGACAAACTGACCTACGCGGGGAACCTGGAGAACCTGAAGGACGTGGCCCAGGATTTCGGCGATCGGTACACCTTCGTCAAAGGGGACATCTGCGACGCCGACTTGGTGCGGGAGGTGATCCGCCAGCACGACATCGACACCATCGTCAACTTCGCCGCGGCCACCCACGTGGATCGCTCCCTGATGGAGCCGGACGAGTTCATCCGCACCGACGTTTTCGGCACCTACGTCCTGCTGGAGGCGGCGAAGGAGTTCGGGTTGGAGCGGTACCACCAGGTGAGCACGGACGAGGTCTACGGGGAGGTCCTGGAGGGGCGCGCGAAGGAGACCGACCCCCTTCACACCCGCAGCCCTTACTCCGCCTCCAAGGCCAGCGGCGATCTGCTGTGTATCGCCTACTTCACCAGTTTCGGCGTCCCGGTCACCATCACCCGAGGGTCCAACAACATCGGCCCCTACCAGTACCCGGAGAAGGTAGTGCCGCTCTTCATCACGAACGCCATCGACGATCAGCCCCTGCCCCTCTACGGTGACGGCAGCCAGATGCGGGATTACCAGTACGTGGTCGACCACTGCGAGGGGATCGACGTGGTGCTTCACAGGGGACAGCCAGGGGAGGTCTACAACCTGGGCACCGGTGTAGAGACACGAAACATCGATATGGCCCGCGCGATCCTCGACATCCTGGGCAAACCTCACTCGCTGATTCGCCACGTGAAGGACCGACCCGGCCACGACCGCCGCTACGCGTTAGACATCAGCAAGATCCGCGCCCTGGGATGGGAGTCCCGCCACACGTTCGAAGAGGCCCTCGAAAAGACGGTCCGCTGGTACGTGGAGAACGAATGGTGGTGGCGGCCGATCAAGAGTGGGAAGCACTACCAGGAGTACTATCAGCGGCAGTACGCGGAGCGACTGGGCTCGGGGAGCGACCAGGGGTAGGATGGGAAAGGAGCAGACAGCACGAGCGCTGCTGAAGGAGGTGGCGCGAGCGTGTAAGGAGTTCGACCTGCTAGCCGACGGCGACCGGGTGGCGGTGGCCGTCTCCGGGGGGAAAGACAGCCGCACGCTTCTGGACCTGCTCCTGCGCTATCGGGAGCGGGTCCCTTTCAGTTACGACCTGGTCGCCCTCCACGTGGTCGGTACGGCAGCCGGTTTCTCCGACCTCTCCAGCGTTCTCAGGCCGTGGTTTGAGGAACTGGGTGTCGAATACCACTTTATCCCGCTGGAACTGCCACCGGGGGAGCCGTTGCCCCTGAATTGCTTCCGCTGCTCCTGGAACCGGCGCAAGGCCCTTTTCCTGGCCGCCGACCGGTTGGGATGCAACAAACTGGCCCTGGGCCATCACGCCGACGACGCGGCCGCGACCGCGCTGCTCAACCTGCTGTTCACCGGTCGGCTGGAGACGCTGGAGCCCAAAGTGGCGTTCTTCGGTGGGCGGATCACGGTGATCCGCCCGTTGATCTACGTCGCGGCGAAGGACCTGGCCTACTACGCCCGGCAGTCCGGCTTTCCCCCACCCCCGCCATGCCCTGGTGCGGCCGATACCTGGCGCCGACAGATCGAAGCCTTCCTGCAAAGCCTCGGCCCACATCAGGACCGCGCTCGGGCCAACATCTGGCGAGCCACACGGAAAGTGAGGGAAGGGCAGCACTCTTAATCGACCTGTCCCCGCAGCAGGGCTCCCTCGCGGACGTAGAAGAGGGCCAGCGAGTCGGCGAAGCCGTTCTGGATACGCCGCCGCACCTGCCGAGCGACCTCCACGACGTGGAGTCCCCCGGCCTCCATCGGGCATAGCACACCCAGGGCCTTCCCGTCATCCTCTCGGACAACCCATTCCCCCTGATAGCGGCGGCGGAAAACCTCTCCCAGAAACGCGGTCCACAACACCTGCATCGACGGCGGTGGGCTCGGTGTCGAGCGCACCACGTGCTCGATCCACTCGTCGAGCAACTGGAGCGCGGTGGCGTCGTAGTTGACCCGCTGACCGGCCCAGCGGCCCAACTCCTCCCGCGCCCGCTCTGCTACTTCCACCAGATACCGGGCTCGATCCGGGCTGAGAAAATGCACACCCTCGCTCGCCATCGCGCCCCCTTTAGCAGTATAACACGTCCCCACACGGTGTCAAAGTGTGGTAACAGTTTGGTAGGAGAGATGGGACAGCGAACCCTGAACGAGTGAACGAATCGGAGGCTCATCTCCGATTCGTTACATTCGTTTGCGACCCGTTGCCTCACCCGCTCGCATCCTCCCTACCTACCGACTTGCTACAGACACGGTGTCAAAAACCCCCTTGCGCTCCTCCGGCCGGGGAAGGTATAATAGCGAGGCACGTTCCAGGAGGTAGTTATGCGGTTGGCCTGTGCCCGTTGTGGAGCGACGTACCGGTGGGAGGCGACGCGGTTCCGGTGCGACTGCGGAGGGCCGTTGAAGATCGCCGACGCACCGGCCTTCAATCCGGCGCGGGTGGGTGTGGACGACTTCACCCTGTGGCGGTATCGACACACGCTGCCGTTGCCGAGGGGAGCCCGGCCCGTCACGCTGGGAGAGGGCATGACCCCCCTGGTGGAAGCAGAGTGGGATGGTCTATCAGTCCATTTCAAGTGCGAATCCCTTAACCCTACGGGGTCCTTCAAGGACCGAGGGACAGCGATCCTGATCACCGCGCTGGCGGCCACCGAGGTGGAGGCTGTCGTGGAGGACTCCTCCGGCAATGCTGGGTCGAGCCTGGCCGCCTACGCCGCGCGGGCTGGCCTGCGGGCCACCATCTACGTCCCCGCCCACGCCTCCCCCGCCAAGAAGGCCCAGATCGCCGCCTACGGCGCTCGGCTGGTGGCGGTCCCCGGCCCTCGCGCAGCAGCGGCCGAGGCGGTGCTGAAGGCCGCGGACAGAGGGGCTGTCTACGCCAGCCACGTCTACCACCCGCTGATCCACCATGGGATGAAGACCATCGCTTTCGAACTGTGGGAGCAACTGGGTCGGCGAGCCCCCGACGCGGTGGTCCTCCCCGTGGGCCACGGCTCGCTCCTGCTGGGGCTGGCGATGGGGTTCGACGAACTGCGGGCCGCCGGGTGCACCCGGAAGGTCCCGCGCCTCTACGGGATCCAGGCCGCCGCCTGCGCGCCGCTGGTCGCCGCATGGGAGCGGGGGGCGGAGGAGCCGGAGCCAGTCGCCGAGGGGGATACCGTCGCCGAGGGGGTGCGTATCGCCGCGCCGGTGCGCGGGCGGGAGATCCTGACGACGGTTCGCGCCAGCGGAGGTGGAATGCTCGCCGTGTCGGAGCCGGAGATTCGGGCAGCGTGGAAGCGGCTGGCCCACCGGGGCTTCTACGTTGAACCGACGTCGGCGGTGGCGGTCGCCGCGCTGGATCACCTGCAAGAGCGGCTAACGGGGACCGTTGTGGCGATCCTCACCGGCAGCGGGCTCAAGCACAGCGGATGACCCCCACCCCGGTCAGACCGGATTGCCCTCTTCCCCATTCTGTGCTACCATAATCAGCGATGCAGGAACGCAGAGAGAACGATAACCGGCTACAGGAACGTCGGGTATTTCTTGACCAGGGACTGAAGCGCTTCGTCAGCCGTCCGCGCAAGGCAGGGGCACAATCGGTCATCCCTTTCGGTTCCACGCAATGAACTGGCAACACCGCGTCGCTACGTTCGCCCGCCGACACGGGCTGCTCCACACCCCCGTCGCCCACGCCCTCGACCTGGCGGCGGAGGTCGGGGAGATCGCCAAAGCGGTGCTGGAGAGCACGGAGTACGGCAACGAGCCCTTTCAGACCACCGACGACCTCCGTGCCGAGATCGGCGACGCCCTCTACTCCCTCCTCACCCTGGCCGAATCGTGCGGGGTGGACGCGGGCGAGGCACTGGAGGAAGCCCTGGCGAAGTATGAACGTCGACTGGCACAGAGTGGAAGGGCGGGGTCGCAAACGGCAGGAGCCTAACGTTACGTCAAACGCCAAACGTCAGACGTCAAACGTCAGACTCAAACGTCAATCCGCGATCTGAGATGAACCTTGACGCTTTTCAAGACCGCATTGGCTATCGTTTTCGGGACGAGGACCTTCTGATCCGCGCCCTTACCCATCCTTCTTATGTCAACGAGCACCCCGAAGAGGGGCCGGACAACCAGCGGCTGGAGTTCTTAGGGGACGCGGTGCTCAACTTCGCCGTGGCGGCCTGGGTCTACCAGCGCTTCCCCGACTTCCACGAGGGGGAGATGACCCGGTTGCGGGCCGCGCTGGTGCGAGAGGAGACCCTGGCCGACTTCGCCACCCAGCTGGGATTGGGGGAGGCTCTCCGCCTGGGACACGGGGAGGAGACAGGGGGCGGTCGAGAGCGCATCGCCAACCTGGGAGACGGCTTCGAAGCCCTGGTCGGTGCCCTCTACCTCGACGGGGGGATCGAACCGGTCCAGCGGCTCCTGGGACGCCTTGTCCCCCCCGCCGCCGAGGCCATCCTGGCCAACGAGGCCGACCGAGACGCCAAGAGCCGGTTCCAGGAGTGGGCGCAGGCGGAGCGCGGGGTGACCCCCCGCTACCGGATCGTGGCCGAGATGGGGCCCGACCACGCCAAGACCTTCGTGGCCGAGGTGCTGCTGGGCCGCAAAGTAGCTGGCCGTGGCGAAGGTCGATCTAAACAAGCCGCCGAGCAGGCCGCGGCCTGGGACGCGCTGAAGCGGTTTCTTGGGGAAAGAACGCCAGACCAGGAAGCGGAAACGTGAGGGGGAAAGGATGAACGAGGAAGAACGGAAACGGCTACAGGAAGCCTACGAACGGTGGGAACGAACGACCCTCAAGGAGACCCTGGATCGACGTCCCGAGCGGTACGAAGAGTTCATCACCGCCTCCGGCGAGCCAGTCGAACGGCTCTACACACCTCTCAACATGAAGGGGGAGTACCTGGAGAAACTGGGCTTCCCCGGCGAGTACCCCTTCACACGGGGGATCCACCCCACAATGTATCGGGGTCGGCTGTGGACGATGCGGATGTTCGCCGGGTACGGGACCGCCGAGGAGACCAACCAGCGGTTCAAGTACCTGCTGGAGCAGGGGCAGACCGGCCTGTCGGTGGCCTTCGACCTGCCGACGCTGATGGGGTACGACACCGACGCGCCGGAGGCGGAGGGGGAGTTCGGCAAGTGCGGCGTCGCCGTCTCCTCCCTGAAGGATATGGAGATCCTGTTCGACGGCATCCCGCTTAACAAGGTCACTACGTCGATGACCATCAACAGCCCCGCAGCGGTGATCTGGGCGATGTACATCGCCGCCGCCGAGAAACAGGGAGCCAGGATGCACGAACTGGGCGGCACGATCCAGAACGACATCCTCAAAGAATACATCGCTCAGAAGGAATACGTCTTCCCGCCCGAGCCGTCGATGCGATTGGTGACCGACACCATCGAGTTTGGCAGCAAGTATCTGCCCAAGTGGAACACCATCAGCATCAGCGGTTACCACATCCGGGAGGCTGGCTCCACCGCGGCGCAGGAGCTGGCCTTCACCCTGGCCGACGGAATGGAGTACGTCCGTTGGGCGTTGAAGCGGGGGCTCGACATCGACGCCTTCGCTCCGCGCCTTTCGTTCTTCTTCAACTGCCACAACGACTTCCTGGAGGAGATCGCCAAGTTCCGCGCCGCTCGCCGCATCTGGGCACGGGAGATGCGGTACACCTTCGGCGCGAAGAACCCCCGCTCCTGGTGGCTCCGTTTCCACACTCAGACCGCAGGATGTACGCTCACCGCCCAGCAGCCGGAGATCAACGTGGTCCGCGTGGCGATTCAGGCGCTGGCCGCCGTCCTGGGCGGCACCCAGTCCCTCCACACCAACAGCCTGGACGAAGCGCTGGCCCTCCCCAGCGAGTACGCCGTCACCATCGCCCTCCGCACCCAGCAGATCATCGCCCACGAGTCGGGCGTGGTCAATACGGTGGACCCCCTGGGCGGCTCCTACGCTATCGAGGCCCTGACCGACCGTCTGGAGCGGCAGGCCTACGAGTACTTCGACAAGATCGAAGCGCTGGGCGGAGTCATCCCGGCCATCGAGGCTGGCTTCTTCCAGCAGGAGATCGCCAACGCCGCCTACCAGTACCAGCGGGAGATCGACGAAAAGCGGCGCATCATCGTCGGGGTCAACGAGTTCGTGGAGAAGGAGCCGCTGGAGATCCCGCTGCTGGAGATGGACCCCCAGGGCTACGAGCGGCAGGTCGCTCGGCTGCGGAAGGTGCGGGAGGAGCGGGACAACGGCGCGGTCGGCCAGGCCCTCGATCGACTGCGCATCGCTGCCCAGTCCACCGAGAACCTGATGCCCTACATCCTGGACGCGGTCCGAGTCTACGCCACCCTCCAGGAGATTATGGACATCTTCCGCGAGGTCTTTGGCACGTACCGGGAGCCGGTGATTATGTGACGGGTGAGGCGCAACACGTCATACGTCAAGCGTCATACGCCACACGTCACGGAGCCCCCTCCAGCCACACCTCCAGCACCCGTCCCACCCGCTCCAGGCTCGCGGGGCTCACCTTGTCGGGCGTGTCCTGCGTGGTGTGCCAATAGGGATAATCGAAATCGATGATGTCCACCGCTGGGATGGACCGTTGGGCGAAGGGGACGTGGTCGTCGTAGATCGTCCAGCGGTACTCGCTGCGGAACGTCTCCGTGTACCCCAGCGTCGCCGCGATCTCCCACAACTCCTGCTGGAGGGTGGGGTCGGAATTACCCTCGAAGTAGAACTGCTGGTCCGCATCACCGACCATGTCCACGACGACCACCGCCTCCGGCACGACCTCCAGGTGGTTGGCCATATAGGAAGAGCCAACACACCACTCCCATCCGTCGAGCCGGCCGTTGTCCTCGGCGTCGAAGAAGGCCAGCCAGACCTGACGATCCACTCGGTCCAGATCGAGCACCCGGGCCAGTTCCAGAAGCACCGCGACGCCGGAGGCCCCGTCGTTGGCTCCCAGGACCGGCTGGGTGGGATCCTCCTGGTCGGCCTGGCGACGGGTGTCGTAGTGGGCCCCCAGGATCACCACCGGCCCCTCCCCCGCTTTGCCGACGATGTTCCGTACAGGCGTATCGCGGTAGGCGAACTCCTGCGTCTCCACCGCCCACCCTTCGTCCTCCAGAACGGAGATAATGTAGTCGCCGACAGCTCGGTTGGCAGAGGAACCGGTGGGCCGGGGGCCGAGGTCGCATTGGGCCTCCACGTGGGCATAGGCGGCTTCTCCGCTGAAGACCAACGGCTCACGCGAGGTTCCCTGGCAGGCGGTTGTGAACAGCACTAGTAGTAGAAAAACCCGGAATCTCACATCGACTCTCCCCACGCACACGATGGAACCTCCTCTTGGTCAGTTTCCCAGCCACCTGACACTTTTGCAAGGGAGCCCTCCGCAGGTTCCCTATGGCGCACCCGAGCGCGCCGTAAGGGGTGCCCTGGCTGGTCACCGGAGACATCTTAACAAATCCGCCGCCCTCCGTCAAACCGCTTAAGCGGAGTACACCTGTGTCAACCCAGCAGGTGTGGTTCCCTCTCTCCCTGCACAATGCCAAACACTCGGACAGTATTTGGCGTTTCACCAGAGGTGTGTTATCATGCAACCCGACCCTCTTGGTAGCGTTTATTTGGGACGTAAGTCCCAAAAAATGTTCGCGAGTGGCTGAGGACATACTTTGAGTGTGGCAATCCGTTTTGAGAGTGTCTCCAAAAGATTCACACTTCACCACGAGAGGGCCCGTTCCTTCCAGGAGCTGGCCCTCCATCTCCTTCGCCGTAACGAGCACTCCCGGGAGGAGTTCTGGGCGTTGCGGGATGTGAGTTTCACCGTCGAGCAGGGGGAGACGGTGGGGCTGATCGGCCCCAACGGAGCAGGCAAGAGCACTGTCCTTAAACTGATCTCCCGCATCATCGAGCCTACCTCCGGCCGGATCGTCGTAGATGGACGGGTTGGGGCTCTTCTGGAATTGGGTGCAGGCTTTCACCCGGACCTGACCGGCAGGGAGAATATCTACCTCAATGGTTCTATCCTGGGCCTGAGCCGAGCGGAGATCCGCCGCAAACTGGATGACATCATCGGTTTCGCCGAACTGGAGCGGTTCATCGATGTGCCGGTGAGGCACTACTCCTCCGGGATGTACGTGCGGCTGGGCTTCTCCGTCGCCGTCCACACTGAGCCAGATATTCTGCTAGTGGACGAGGTACTGGCAGTGGGAGACGCAGCCTTCCAGCGCAAGTGCCTGGAGCGGATAGATGACCTGCGGCGGCAAGGGGTGACCATCCTCTTCGTGTCCCACGCCCCAGAGGCCGTCCGGTCCATCTGTTCTCGAGCCATATGGCTGGACCAGGGCCAACTGGTGGACGATGGCCCCGCCGAGGGAGTGGTACTGCGGTATCTGGACCGCACCTGGGCAGCAGAGAAGGGGCGGCTTCACGCCGCTAGGGGAGATAGCCGCCGTTGGGGAAGTGGCAAGATAAAGATCATCGCTGTCCGCTTGTTAGATGGCGAGGGCCAGGAGAGGCAACAGTTCCGAGTAGGAGAGCCCCTGGTGGTGGAGATGCGGTATCAAGCCCAGGAGCGAGTAGAGCGGCCGATCTTTGGCCTGGCCATCCACCGCAGCGACGGAGTCCACGTTACCGGGCCGAACACCCGGTTCGCAGGCCTAGAGATCCCCTGGGTAGAAGGGGAAGGAACGGTGCGATACATCGTCCCGGCTTTGCCCCTCCTAAAGGGTCTCTACTACCTCTCCGTCTCCGCTCACGATTGGGAGGATACAGAAATATACGACTATCATAACCGGTTGTACCCCCTTCGGGTGCTACCTTCGGATGGGGAACGGTTTGGCATTCTGACATTGCGGGGAGAATGGGTGTGGGAAGGGGAAGGAAAAAGCAAAAGGACCACTTGACGGGCGTGCGACAACAGCGGTGCAGTGGAGGGGTTGAACATTATGACAACAACGAAGGCGGAGGCCTTCAAGGTACTTTTCATCAGTGGAATAGGCGGTGATACGCGCCGCTATCGGTGCATCCATCAACAAGAACAGCTAGCTCTCAAAGGCGTACCCACATCACTGCGCGAGGACGACGACCCGCAGTTACTAACAGATGTTTTCGACTACGATGTCTTCATACTACACCGCGTGCCGTTCAGCCCGCTGGTCGGTCTGATCATCGAGCTCGCTCACGCTCAGGGTAAGCCTGTCATCTTTGACACGGACGACCTCGTTTTCGACCCCGAGCTATATGCGCATATTGGCTTGGTAGACACACTCCCTCCGGAGGTAGCGCGCCGCTTTCGAGCGGACCTGGCACGGCTGGAAGAGACCTTTCAACATTGCGACTGTGTGCTCACTACGACAGAGTTCCTGGCAGAGGAGGCGCGGCGACGGGGCAAGCCAGCCTATGTCAACCGCAACGCCCCTAACGCCGAGATGTTCCGCATCTCTGAGCAAGCGTGGGCTGAACGGCAGCGCCGTCTTGAGGAGAGCAACGCGGCACGGCCCGTTGTCATTGGCTATTTCAGCGGTACCGCTTCCCACAACCGTGATTTTCAAACCATCACTGAACCGCTCGTATGGGTGATGTCCACCTACCCCTGGGTCTGGCTGCACATCGGCGGCTACCTAGAGTTGAGCCCGGCGTTCGAACCGCTTCGGTCCCGCATCCGCCGTACGCCCTATATGACCTGGCGCGAGTTACCGCATGTTATCGCTCAGGCCGACATCAACCTAGTGCCATTGGAGACAGATAATCCCTTCTGCCAGGCCAAGAGCGAGATCAAGTTCGTCGAGGCAGCGTTGGTGGGAGTACCCACTGTGGCTAGCCGTGCGGAAGCCTATGAGTATGCTATTGCCCACGGGCGCAACGGCCTGCTTGTCAACTCGCCCGACGAGTGGCGTGAAGCTCTACAGATGTTGCTGGACCACCCTCAACGACGCCGGGAGATGGGCGAGGCTGCCCGCCGCACCGTGTACGCCCGCTACACGCCCGAACGGCGGGCTGAGGAGCTGTGGGCCACGTTGAGCGACATCCGCCAGCAGTACGGCGGCCCTCCGGCTAACAAGAACGAGCTGTGGCATATCTTCATTGCAGGCGTCGAGCGATACGCGAGTGAGATACAACAACAGATCCGAGAGCAAGAGGAACAGATCAAGGGACTGCGGCAGGCTATGCGGAGTTACGAGGCTGGATTGATGAGGGCGGAGCAGCGGATAGCCGACCTCGAGCAGACTATCGAGGCTATAATGCAAGGCCGCGTGATGCGGTTGTTAACGAGCCTCCAACGCCTATGGCGACGAGCCGCAGGACGGAATATCCAGGGCTAGCGAGTGAGAGATGGGGCAAATACCAGGGATGGATGAAATAGAAGCACAGTGGCGGCAACTCGACCCGATTTTTATCCTCGGTCGACAGCGCACAGGCACCTCGATTATGTGGCGAGCCCTGCGTGTAGCCGGGTTCTTCGGGTTTCCAGAGGATCATCTGTGGTATGATCTGATTAAGCCGCTCGCGTGGTGGCGCGATCCCGAGTATAAGGCGCACCTCCGTGAGGAGATCTTTGCACTGGGAGCGGGGCGTAACCTGCTGCTGGAGCGTCAGATAGCGCTGCTGATTGATCAATTCCACCGTGATCAGTTGCCACCCGAGTGCGTGCGCTGGGTAAGCAAGTCCCCCGGTGTGGATGCGGTATTGGTTGCCCCAATGCTGGCAGAGATATTCCCACAGGCCCAGTTCATTTTCATGAAACGTAACGCGATCACCACCGTCAACTCAACGATCGCCTACATGCAGAGAAACCACGATAGCAAAGCCAATGTGGATGCAGTGTTCCTCTCTACCTGCAAGCATTGGGTCGCAGTGATGAAAATGTGGCGCCAGGTCCGACCCCTTTTAACCGGACGTTACATTGAGGTCGCGCAGGAGCACATTGTGACCGAACCTGGCCAAGTCGCGCGTCGAGTGACTGATTTCCTGGGGGTGCCCGAGTGGAGTCAGGCCGTCGCCGATGTGTTCAAATCACGGCGGGAGAACACGGCTTTTCCCGAAAAAGATGTCGGAGACTTCTTCTATCCTGTGGATTGGACACGCGAACAGAAACAAGTGCTTGCCAGGATTTGCGGCCCGGAGATGGCGGTTTGGGGATATCCCCTTAATTTCCAGTATCCTGGTGGCCCCCAACCACCAGAGGCCGCCTCTGGAGATATAACTCCTATGGATATGAGCACCTACTATCGTTGGGTGCGGGAGTATGAAACGCACGAGCTGCGTCTCATGCTTCAGCGGTATAGGGAGTTACTCGATCAAATCAGTCGGGGCCGCGTGATGCGCCTGCTGAACTGGTTAAACAGGGTAGCGAAACGGTTCGACGTTAGGCGGCAGGCTCTCTGATTGGGAGGACCCGTCACAGGCGCCTCCTCATACTCGCCCGGTCTTCCACTTCCAGTAGTTCACCACCTCACGCTGCAGCCCTTTCAGCCCCTGAACCGCAAGTACGTGCAAGCCCTTTTTCAGCCGATCCAAGAAAGTGATCCCTCCGCTCCATTCGTGTAAGAGGGGACGCTCTCCCACGACACCCACCCGCTCATCCCAATAGAACAACCCGAAGACCAGATGCCCGCTGATGGTGCGCCCGTTCCACTCCAGCTCTGCACCCGGCACATCGGCATCACGGTATGCCCATAGAGTGATCGCGTCCCCCGGCACTGATTCCGGCGACTCGATGACAAAATAGTAGGATTTGCCACCTGAGTCAGTCAGGGGAGTGAAGGCAAAGCTGACATACCCCCGGTCGAGTAGCAGGCTGGCGTTGACGCGCACGGTTGCCAGATCATCCTCGGCAGTGGGAGACTCCCTGAGGCGAAATATGATATCGCGTGTGTTGCAGCGGCCGTAGGTGTCGACTAGCACATCCACCCGATAGAGTCCATCCCGTCGGGCAACGAAGTGCTGCCCAATCTGCCGTCGACCCGTTAGCTCACCCAGTGGCCGCACTGTCGCTCCGTTCAGCGTCACACGTCGGACCGTCCTCAGAATCCGTTCCCACCACGCCCAGAGGACGGCTTTTCCCTGCGCGAACACCCGCCGCCGGGCGGCGTGGATGATGTTCAGGCGGTATTGCTGATCCTCGGGTAAACCGCCCAGCGCGGGCAGATTTGGGAGCATTTTGAAACGATGCGGGGCAAGCCCTCGGCGCATCGCGGGCAACTTCCGGTACAAGATCTCCTCCACCTTCCGCGCCGACTTGAGCCAAGAGCGCTCCTGCATCTGTCGATAGGCCGTCTCCACCAGCCGTTGGCGCAGTGGCTCGTCTTCCAGCAGGCGCAGCACCGCCTCAGCGATAGCCTCCGGCGTCGGCTCCGCCAGCAGCGCGTTGACCTCATGCTCCAGCACTCCCATCACCGTTTCCCGGTTCAGGTCCACCACGGCACAACGACAGGCCATCATCTCCGGAGGGATCAGGGAACAATTGGTGGGGGAGAGGACTATGCCCACCTCGCAGGCTGAGAACAGCTCAGCCAGTTCCTCCTCTGTGAGGATACCTCGATTCGTGTAAGGAAACGAGATCTCATATTGGCACAGTTCCGCATCCTCAGTGCCATAGAGAACGATTTCTACATCTGGACGGCGCTGGTGGATCCGCTCAAGCGCCTCAATCCCGATTGGGAAGAGACGACGAGGGGTAGAGGGGCGGGCGTAGAAGCAGATACGAGGATGGTCAGCTTTCTCAACCGGACGAGGGTAGTAGATATGGTGGTCCACCGCCAGGTCGAAATAGTCCGCGTCGGCGTTGTACCACTCCCGCAGCCGCTTGGTTAACCAGCGCCCGAGAGTGATGCAAGAAAAGCCCATTTTGTAGGTCTGTTCCGCACGCAGGTAGTCGGTTCCCATCGGGAAGAAGAAGGGCTCCCAATCCTGCACAAAGTAGAAGATCTTCGAGGTGTTCCTAACATTGTCGATTAGATAGGCCGTGGACCAGTGGGTCAGGACAACCGCGTCCGATTCAACCATTGGCCCGCCAGCCCATTTGAAAACCCCGGCGTCAAGGTCGGTGAAGTGACGACGCACGAACGCGCGCACCTCCAGATCACTTTTGTCCCACAGGTGGTAGCGCGGTACAATGTAGGCGTTGACCTGATGACCGAAACTGGCCAGCAGGTTGATCATCCGAACAATGTTCCTGTGCCCACCGGAGCCGGGGATTGGCTCCGGAAAGATCCAGTTCAGAATCAGAGGGGCCTCGGCTGTGCCAGGGATCGAAACCGCCGCACGGGTTTGATGGTGGAAGGTCTGAATGGTAGTCAACGTTTCCACCAACTGCTTCCCCAGCACCTCCGGCGTGTATCGGGCGAGCACATCGAGACGAGCTGCTTCCCCCATCCGCTGGCGCAGCGGTGCGTCGGTCACCAATGCTTCCAGCTTAGCCACCCACTCATCGGTGTCACCAGCCAGGAACCCGGTCTCGCCGTCGCGGATGGCGAACTCGAAGGCGCCAGTGCGGCTGGCGACGGTCGGCACACCTACGATGGCTGCCTCAGTGTATTTGATCTCGCTCTTGGCTTCACAATAGGGGTTGCCGGATTCCAGAGGGGCAAGATTGATATCGAAGCTACTCTGCACAGCGAGCCAGTCCCGCCAGGCCACGGCGGGGCGATGCCGAATGCGGTCGGCGAATGGTTTGAGTTCATCTGGCAAAGGCAATGGATCGCTGAGGTGGAGCGCACCCACAATGTGCAGTTCGACATAGGGATAGCGGGCCATAATCTCCCCTAGCGCTTCGGCTGCTTCGGCCAGATCCTTACGATGGGTAGCTGTACCACTGCCATACCCGATGATCACCCTTTCGGAGTTCGATTGCGTTCGACGCTGCTCAACCAGACGAGATGCTTCTTCGATCATCCACCTGCTGAGGCCGTTACGATGCACAAAGGCCCGTTTGCCCAGAGCGCGCGCTCTCTCTGCCAGATACCCGGTGGAGGTAACAACCGCATCACTGGCCAGGAGCGTGCGGCGGTAGCGCCAAACGCCTTTATAGTAGAGGGCCGCCTCCTCGTGATCCATCGCTCTAACAGGATCCACACAGTGAACCAATTCGGGCTCGAACACCAAATCATCTATGTCGAAGACAACAGGAATACCCTGCCCGCGCGCTTGCTCAATCAGATCTTCGATGAGGGGACCATAGGCAATGCGATAGAGATAGAGCACATCATGGGACGCTGCCTCTTGGAGGAGTTGCTCGCGGTCGACCAGCTCCTGCCGTGCCAGGCTGGGGATACCATACGCGGCCAATTGCTCCTGTTTTTGCAAGACGCGGTATTCAAAAGTGGTGCCAGCCTTGCAACCGCTGATAAAATAAACAGAGAAAGGCATCGCCTCTCCACCCTCGACGCTAAGATGCGCTACCGATCTTCACCCCGATTGAATGGTCCAGATTATACCACGCCCCATGGCCCTGGCAAAGCCGCCTAGTGCTTGTGTCAAGCAATAAGCCGTCCTGTCCCTCCCATTATAGCCCCTGTCGCAGGTGCGATGCGCCTCCGGCACATAATTGTTCCCCCGTGATAGCAGTGAGCCGATAAACCGATATGTCGTGGAGAGATGCTGTCCTACGCTTCTGATTCGAATACCTTGAGCACCTCCCCATATCATGTTGATGGCGAGTAGCCTAGTGGTATAATTAGCTCCGCAGTAGAAATAGGAAATAGAGTGAGGAATATGACTCGGGTTCTTCTTATATGCAACGACATCGTGGGCAAGAACATGGCCGGCCCCGGCATCCGCTACTGGGAGCTAACGCGCGCGCTGGGCCAGCACTTTGATGTCACCCTGGCAGTACCGCCCTTCATTGCCCCCCAAACCCCACCCTCTGGCGAAGATTGGCTTCGGATCTGCCCTACAGTGCGGGAGTTGCGCGCACTGGTCGAGGACTGCGATGTGGTTGTGACATTGGGGGTTGTGCTGTTTCTTTACCCATTCGTGGCCGAATCTGGAAAGCCCCTGGTGGTGGACCTTTACGATCCTTTCTTGTTAGAGGATCTGCAACGTAAGGCCCATATGGACTGGCTGGACCGTCTCATTTCGTATGAGAATTATCTTGAAGCGCTCTGGCTCCAGCTGCGCGCGGGCGATTTCTTTATCTGCGCAGGTGAGAAACAGCGGGATTACTGGCTAGGTATGCTCTCGGCTGCGGGGCGCGTCAACCCGTATACCTATCAAGACGACCCCTCGTTGCGCCGACTGATCGCTGTTGTGCCTTTCGGCTTGCCTGCAGAACCGCCACAGCACACCCACCCCGTCCTGAAGGGAGTTTCTCCCTTCATCCAGCCTCACGACAAGGTTATCTTGTGGGGCGGGGGCATTTGGGAATGGTTCGACGCACCAACAATGATCAAGGCTATGCCACGTATACTAGCCCATCGTGACGACGTTAAGCTTTTCTTCATGGGCATCAAGCGCTCCAACCAGGAGCGTGCGCGGACAACAGCGGTAGAGCAGGCTATTGCGCTCAGTAAGGAAATGGGGCTGTACGGAACCCATATTTTCTTCAACGACTGGGTCCCCTACGACGAGCGCCAGAACTACCTGCTTGAGGCAGACGTGGGCGTCAGCCTGCATCTGGATCATGTAGAAACACGCTTTGCCTTCCGAACACGCCTGCTGGACTACTTGTGGGCAGGACTGCCCATTGTCGCGACGGTCGGCGACGTGATGGGGGAGACACTGGCTGCCCAGGGGCTGGCTACACTGGTCGCACCTGGTGACGTCGAAGGGGTAGCTCGAGCCATCTTGGATGTATTGAGAGACCCGATCGACTGTCAGGAGCGTCGGGACCGCATACAGGAAGTAGCGAAAAATTACCGATGGGATATCGTTGTGAAGCCGCTAGCGGATTTCTGCGCCGCCCCTTACACCGCACCTGACAAGGGGTATCCCATAGGGGGGGTAATCCCTTCAGGGAAATGGGGAGGTTGGCGACGGCTGCTACAAAAAGGCTGGCGAGCCTTGCGACTGGGAGGTGCGAGAGGCATTGTCACCCAGCTACACGAGTATGCGCGTTGGAAGGTGCGGCACTTATGAAACTCGCCGCAGTTTGTTGACAATGATCTCCCTGAGCGGAATTTCTCCTAGCTCGGTGGAGAGCAGAGCCTCCAGCGTCTGATCCGAAATGACCTTCCGCGCCTGGATCTCGCGCCGTTGCCTCAAGAGGCGCGGTAAGGCCACCAGCCAGGCGACGGTGCCGGCAATGGAGTGGAGCGGCCGCTTATAGACCAGGAAGAAATAGAACTGACCATAGAGCAAGGTCCGCCAGTGCTTGCGCAGCAGGGATGAGGGGATGTTCTTGGTCAGCACAGCCAACCGGTTGCGGGTCATTAGATAGACATACCGTGAACGGGCAATGCCAGCCCCGTGCCCTTGGTGGAGCACCCTCGCCTCGGGTGCGTATAGACAGCGATAACCTAGAAGCCGTGCTCGCAGCCCCAGATCAATGTCCTCCAGATAGCTAACGAACGACTCATCAAAACCTCCCAGCTCCTCAAGCAGCGCGCGGCGGTAAAGAGCCGCACCAGCGCAGGCAGATAATACTTCCTCCGGACGATCATACCATTGGGCTGGCTCTCCTTGTCCCCGCTTGCGGGCCGATCCGTACCAACTGAACATGTCGCCCGCATCATCCACGAGGGTCGGGTTCTCCAACTGTAGCATCTTAGAGGCCACGCTGCCAACATCGGGACCGCTCTTGATCGTTTCGACCAGATGGAGTAGCCAGCCCGGCAGAGGTATCGTATCAACATTAAGCAGAGCTACATAGGGGGAATGGGACTCTCGGATGCCAGCGTTGACCGCCGAGGCGAACCCCCTATTTCGATCAAAAGCCAGAACCTGGACCTCAGGATAGTACTCCCGCACGAAGGTGACCGAACCATCAGTTGAGCCGTTATCCACTAGGATAATCCGAAAGTCTCGATAGATCTGCTCACGCAGGCCGCCTAGACAACCTGGCAGCCAGTGCCTGGTATTCCAGTTCGGAATGATAACCGTAGTTTCCGTCTCCATGCCCTACAACGTCATTCCCGGTGCTGAACGATTATGATGTCCTGATATGAAACGCCATCGTCCCGACCACTCCACGAGCCATAGTAGACCGGTTGGCGCAGAACTAACCCGCACTCCGAGAGCAGGTCGAGAAGATAAACCTCGTCGTAGGCAACGGCACTTTCCGGTACGGCAGGGTCGCGCACCCGGTAGAATCCCGGCCCGTACTCAAAACGGATATCATTGCATCCTCGCTTCGCCAGCCGTCGTTGTTCATCATTAAGCAGGAAAAAAGTGAAGAATGCCCGCCCATCCCGACGCAGCATACGCGCGATCTCGCGCAGGTAGTGGGCAGTATCTTCCGGTAGCAGGTGGGTGAAGACCGATGTGAGAAAAATGAAGCTGAAGCTTTGATCTCTAAAAGGGAAGGGATACTCTCTAGCCAGGTACCGCCCGGTAGGATTGTAGCGTTTGTTGTAGAGATCGACGTGCAGGAAGTGGAAATTGGGATAGCGGCGGGAGATGTGTCGCTGGCACCACAGGACGGTCGGGCGCGTAATGTCCATCCCAACGTAAAGCCCTGCGCGACTCAGATAGCTGGTCAGGGGAATAGCCATACGCCCACTGCCGCAGCCGATCTCTAGGACCCGCTCGTCGGGCTGCAGGCCGCCGATCTGGACGAACAGGCGAAGAAACTCCTCCCCCGTAGCCCTGAAGTCGCTGCCGCCTACGTCGCGCAACCACCAGGGAGGCAGGTGGAGCTCTCCCCGAACTGCTCGGTTGATGTAATCCTTTACAACAGTCAGTAGGCTAGGCCGGAAGGAGGGTGGTAGTGCTTCCACTTAAACTAGTACCTCCGTAGAACGACCGGCAGGTAGCCATAGTACACATCGCCGACGTACACCGAGACCGGGGCGGTTCTAGGGCTACCCGCAACCTCCTCCCCTGCATAGGTAGCCGTCGCGGTGATCTGACCGACTGTCGTCCATCCATTGGGAAGGCTGCTAACATCCACAGTTAACTGCACGCTGGTGCTCTCCGTCAACGTACCGGAGGTGGGTGAAAGCTGAATTAGACCGGTGGAGGAGGCCAGCACCCAATCGAACGCCCCATCCCCTTCGTTCCAGATGGAGACTCTCACACTTTCGGACGGGCCACTCCCCTGTTGGTGAAACACACAGACCTGGTCGGGGAATCCCAGGGAGGGAGGGGCGGTGTAAAGGCCGGTACGCTCAATGTCGTGGTGGAACATTGGCCAGGGCAGAGCCGACGCCGTAGTACCGTTCTCGTCCCAGATACGTATCTCCCCGTTCTCGTCCGCGTCGCCGCTGGCCGCCACGATCTCCAGCAGGCCATCGCCGTCCACATCGTCCACCATAGGCGGGGCCCACAGCCCCTGCCGCATAGGGTGCCCTGTGACGTCGCTGACGGTGCCATCCGGCTCCACTACCACAAAGCCCCAATCGTTGAGGTGCGTGGCCAGGATCTCAACCGTCCCGTCGCCGTCGAAATCGGCCAAAATGGGCGTATATTGCAGGGGGAGCGAGCCAGTAGCCCACGGGCTGGGGGAGGGGACCAGGACGGGGAACCCAGGCACCAGGCTGCCGTCCGCGTTCCAGGCGTACAACTTGTTGTCATCGGTGAGGTCGTACCCTCCTTCGCCGATCACCACCTCTGGCTCACCGTCGCCGTCGATGTCGCCCAGAGCAGGTGGAGCCAGAACAGTGTTGGAGGTCTCACGGGGCCACGGCTGACCGCCCGGCACGTGAAGGGGAGTACCGTCGTGGTTCCAGGCGTAGACGATGTTCTCCCTGCCGCTGGAGATGCCCTCCCCGACCCCGACGACGATCTCCAGATACCTGTCGCCATCAATATCTCCCAGGGCGGGAGAGGAGTGGATGTGTTGTTCCGTCCGGATTGGGAAGCCCGGCACGATGCTGCTATCGCCGTTGAGGGCCCAAAGGGTTGCGTTCTGATCCTGTTGCCCATTCTCGTAGGGGCTCATCGTGCCGACCACAATCTCCGGCAATCCATCCCCGTCGATATCCCCCAGCGCTGGAGAGGAACGCCCGCCCCGCCAGAGGGGGTCCCCGTTCCATTGGGAGATCGGCCAGCCATCCACCACCGTGCCGTCGTGGTGCCAGGCGTGGATGCGCCGATCCATCCCCGCGACGATGACCTCTAGGTCACCGTCACCGTCAATATCGCCTACCGCTGGCGAAGTGGGGATGCCGTCCCACAGACCGTCCGGCTCTCCTTCGCCCGGTCCGGCTCCAATCTGATCTATGCGGGGCTGGGGCCACCCCCGTGAGCCGTCCGCGGAGAGAGGCTCGATCAGCGCAAAGTCCCAAGGTGAGTCCCCCTCATAGCGGTAGACCAGCACCCCTCCGTTGCGCCGGTCCTCAAAATCAGTATGGACAAATCCTCCCACAGTCACCACGATATCCAGGTGACCGTCGTTGTCCAGGTCAGCAATAGCCGGGGAGGTGCGGATGTTGTTATCGGAGTTGGGATTGGGAGGATTGGCAGCGTTGATATCGATATTAGTCTGGTGGGACCACACCTCGGACCACGTGAAGCCATCGAAGGAGACAACGTGCAGGATACCGTCACTACCCCCCACGACGATCTCCTTGTACCCATCCCCATTGAAATCAGCGGCCGTCGGCGAAGAACCCACGATCTTGGCCCCGTTCAAGGGGATAACTGTATAGCTGGCCCGCGTGGTGGCCGAGGAAGGTCTCCCTCCAGTTAATGACAGGACAAATATCAACCCCGTGAGGACCAATCCCACCAATGCCTTCGACTTGCGTTCCATACCCTTATCTCCTTACACAGCATACCTCAGACACACACGAACACAGATATGCCCCACTCTACATTCCACGGCCTAGCACGCCTTCGTACACCCGACGGAACGATGAAATCATCCTATCCACCGAAAACGTTTCTCGTCCTACGCCCAACGCCGCCCGTCTACGGGCCTCGTATGTCTCCGCCAAGGACGCCACTGCTGTCAGCACGCCCGTTGCTGAGACCTCCTCCACCACCACCCCGCAGCCGGTGTTCTCCACGTACCTCGCCATTGGGATGGCCCGGCTGACCAACACCGGCTTCCCTGCCGCCAGCGACTCGAGCAGCGAATGGGGATACGCCTTGACAATTGTCGGCGTGGATGCCAGGGCGATGGCAGCATGCACCCTAGCGAGCAGCCGATTCACGTCCACCTGCCGGTTCAACACTGTCACCCGGTCCTCCACCCCCATTTTCCGTATTCGACGGGTCATCTCCTCTGCCAGCACCCCGCGCCAGAGGAAGATCAGGTGGAGGCGTGGCTCCTGCCGCGCGGCCTCTAGCAGAGCCATCACCCCCTTGGTGCGAAACTGGCCCTTCGTCCACGGTGCCGATCCTACCATCAGCCGGATCTCTGACCTCAGCGGCAGAGGAGTGTGGGTGAATCGACTGGTATCGATCCCTGGCCGCACTAGGAACACATTCCTCAGCCCCCACTCCTGCAGTCGGGCAAGGCTCTCTTCATCCATCACAGTGACGGCGTCCATCTGTGTGAAGAAAGGGACGTTCGGCCGTCGCACGACACCGCCGGTCAGTGAATAGACCACCGGCTGCCGGAGCAAGCGAAGGTAGGGGAAAGGAAAAGGATCCGGATTGTAGAAATGGTGGAGGTGCAAAGTCGTCTCCTGGCCACGCAACCATCTCAGCCGGTGAAATCCGAACAACAATCTGGGCATATGAAAGGGGGAACGGCGGTTAGGGTTGACGTAGACTATCTCACCATCGACGTGGCGGCACAGGGCACTGATCTCCTGGGAAATGGCCTCGCATGCCGGTATGCGGGGAGGGAGGATAGGGAGATGGTAGAGGACGCGCAATCTCACAATTACTTTCCCCCAACGTAGGAGAAGACTCGCTCGTTCTGCCCTCCGAACCGACCGTGCAGTCCATCCCACAACCCCAGCCAGATCGCTCGGGCGGTGGTAGGCCTCCCTGCCGCACGGACCTTCAGCCAGAGGGCCAGGCTATAGAGTGACCATACGGCAGACAACAGCCACATGGACCGGGGATAGAACTTGCGGATGAAAAGGAACCGGTTACGAATAATGTAATAAACGTGCAATGTCCCGCGGAGATCAGATGAGCGTTCAAGAGAATGGAACGCACGCGCCCGTGTGTCCACCACGCTGCGGTAGCCAATTTGCGCGGCCCGCCTGCACAGGTCCGCCACCTCCATAGAGAAAAAGTAGTTCTCATCCAAGAGACCAACCTGGCGGAAGACTTCCGGACGCACCACCACCACCGTCCCTGGCACATACGCGACCGTTCGCACGGGAGGACCAGGCGATAGAGTGAGGATGTGTGAGTGGTGATGCAGAACCGGGTTTCGGCCTCCAGCCGAGAGCAAATGCTCCGTATCGTGCATATCGAACAGCAACGGGCCGACGAAGCCGATCCGCTTATCTCTATGGAGCGTGTCCAGCAATCTGGCGATGTCTGGCTCGGCTACCGAAGCATCGTTATTGAGCAATAGAATCGGCACCTCATCCACCGCCAGCGCCGCGACGATTCCCCGGTTGGTCCCTCCTGCGAAACCTAAGTTGGCTCCATTACGGATCAAGCGCACATTCGGACAGGATTGGGCGATCGCGGCGATGCTTTCCTCGGCCGAACCATTGTCCACAACCCAGATCGTGGGGCGCAGATGCTCCCACGCCTCGATCTCGCGGACGCAACGAATCGTATCATCCGCCGCGTTCCAGTTCAAGATGATAACCGCCAACCCTGCAGTCGAGCCCATTCCGCCCATGTTTGACTTCTGGAAATTTTAACATAGTATACCCTTGTGGTCAAAGACAACAGGCGACTCACGAGGCAGTCACGATGCCCGGGGTGACAGACAGCGGGACGCTGGCAGCCAAGTACGATGAGGTCTACCGCGATTGCGCGGGCCAAGAGGCGGTAGACGTTCGAGTGAAGCCTATCGAGGTTCGTGGATGGCCTACCGATTGCAGGCAGGCTGTGGTGTATTTGGCCCGGCCTGGCGGTCGCCTGCTGGAGATAGGCTGCGGGCACGGAGAGGTGCTAGCGGCATTGGCACCCTATTTTGATGAGGTGGTTGGCATCGAATTGTCCTCTATACGGGCGGAGCGGGCCCGCCAGGGATTGAGCCACCTGCCCAACTGCGTTGTCCTCAACGAGTCGCTGGAGGGACTGGCTGCGAAGGCCACCTCGCCGTTCGACTGTATCATCTGGGCAGATGTGATCGAGCATATAGTGGATGTAATCGGTGCTATGCGTATTTTGGCCCGCCTGTCCAGGGTCGGCACGCAACTGGTGACCGTGACGCCTAACGTGGCTTTCCTGCCCCATCGGATACGCCTGCTGTTGGGGCGGGCCCCCACCACCGCTGCAGCGTACCCCAACGAGGGGTTCACCGATAACCCCAGCCACACCATTTTATTCGACGCCGGTCATCTTCACTACTTTACCTTCCGCCAAGTAGAAATGCTTTATCGGCTGGCTGGTTTCCGCCCAGAGCGGCGTCTCGGCATCGCTAGCCGCCTCAGCCGCCTGCGCAACTGGTGGCCTACCCTCCTCAGCAGCTCGGTCTGCATCTCCGGTACTTTCCAGGGTACGTAGGCATAAGCAGAAGTATGCGCATCTTGCACCTTGTCCATCAGTATCCGCCGGAGCATGTGGGCGGCACCGAGCGGTACACCCAATCACTGGCCCGCGAGCTGGCCCGGCGTGGACACCAGGTCACAGTCTTCTATCGCCGGAGCGCTACAGGCTCAGGGCAGGAGACCTGGCTGGAGGGAGATGTCCGGGTCCACGTAGCCTGGTCGGGGCCGCTTGGTCCCGCCACCCGTTTCCTGAGCACGTTTGGGAATGCCTTCATAACAGACACCTTCAGGCAAGTCCTTGACCAGGTGCAGCCACACCTCGTCCACCTTCAACACCTGATGGGACTGCCAGCGACGTTGTTCCGTCTCCTCAAACAAAGAGGAATTCCCTTTATCCTCACCTTGCATGATTATTGGTGGATTTGCGCTAACGCACAGCTATTGACCAACTATGCCCAGCGTGTGTGCAACGGCCCGCGGGCATACCTGAATTGTACCCGCTGTGCCCTGGCACGCATCGGTCGCCCGTGGCTCTGGCCCGCCTTTCCGATCCTGGCGGGGCTGCTAGCCTGGCGCAACCGTGTACTCCGGCGGGTGCTGATGGGAGCACACTGGCTCGTCGCCCCCACCGAATTCGTCCGCCGCTGGTACATAGCGCAGGGTGCCCTAGCAGAAAGGGTGGTGGTCATTCCACACGGGATTGACTTCCCAGACCCTGTACCAGGCACACGTTCTAACCCGAACAAGCCGGTGCGTTTTGCATATATTGGGGGGCTTTCTTGGCAGAAAGGAGTACATGTCCTAGTAGAAGCATTAAATGAAGTTCACGGAGCGGCTGAACTATGGATCGCTGGGGATGAATCCTTCGATCCCGCCTACGTCGCCTATCTTCGCGAGCGAGCGTCACCCAATGTGCAATTCGTAGGCAGACTGAGCAGGCAAGAGGTGTGGCGCACTTTAGCGCAAGCGGATGTGGTAGTTGTGCCCTCCCTGTGGTATGAGACTTTCTCACTAGTCGTGCATGAGGCTTTCGCGGCCCGCGTGCCTGTGGTAGCCTCCAGGCTAGGGGCCTTGGCCGACCGGGTGCAGGACGGGGTGGACGGCCTCCTGGTGCCCCCGGGCGATGTGAAAGCCTGGCGGGCAGCACTCCAGCGGTTGGTGGATGAGCCTGACTTGTTGGAACGGCTGCGGGCATCCATTCGTCCACCAATGACGCTGAAAGAGCATGTTGATCAACTGGAGACCCTCTACACTCAAGCCGTTGACAGCCACCACCGGGCATGTTAGAATCCCGCTCTGATGGATACAGGAGGGGATGACCGGCTGTGAAACTCATCATCCAGATCCCTGCTTATAATGAGGAGGCCACCCTTCCCCAGACCCTCCGCGATCTGCCCCGCTCCATCCCTGGGGTAGACGAGATCGAGGTCCTGGTGGTGGACGATGGGTCCACCGATCGCACCGCTCAGGTAGCGGAGGAACTGGGGGTAGATCACATCGTCCGCCTGAAACAGAACCAGGGACTGGCGGCCGCCTTCACCGTGGGCTTAGAGACGGCGCTGCGGCTCGGGGCCGATATCATCGTCAACACCGACGCCGACAACCAATACCGCGGAGAGGACATCGTCCGCCTGGTCCAACCGCTCCTGGAAGGCCGGGCCGACATCGTCGTTGGTGACCGGGGAGTAGCCGCCCTGGAGCACTTCTCCCCTATCAAGCGGTTGCTCCAACAGTGGGGAAGTTGGGTAGTGGGGCGGGCAGCCGGCATCCCCATCCCCGATGCCACGAGCGGCTTCCGGGCCTTCACCCGTGAGGCCGCGCTCCGCCTCACCGTCCTCAGCGAGTACACCTACACCCTGGAGACTCTGATCCAGGCCGGGGCTCGTCGAATGAAAGTGGTGTACGTCCCCGTGCGAACCAATCCCCAGACCCGACCCTCCCGTCTCATCCGGAGCATCCCTTCCTTCCTCGCCCTCTCCGCCGTCACCATCCTTCGTTTTTACACGATGTACCGTCCGCTGCGGGTTTTCACGACGATCGGAGGGATACTCATCGCGGGGGGAGTAGCGTTAGGGCTCCGCTTCCTGTATTTCTACCTAGTCGGCCGCGGCATGGGGCACGTCCAATCCCTCATCCTGGCGGCCATCCTCACCATCGTGGGCTTCCAGGTCTGCCTGATCGGCCTGATGGCCGAGTTGGTCCGGCTGAACCGGAAGATGCTGGAGGAGATCCTCTACCGAGTGCGGCGGATGGAATTCGAAGAAGTAGAAAGCAGCAAACAGGAGGCAGTGGGAGAATGAAGAGACGCCGGAGTCCGTTGAGTGTCCTGCTGCTTGTCCTGGGGATGTTGCTTCTACTTACCGGGTGCTCCAACTTTGTGGACCGCGACCAGGTCAACGTCGTTCCCGAGGTAACGACCCTCTTGGAACCGGGCCACACGGTAGGGCAGACCTTCGTCGCCCGCCACGGAGGGCTGAACGGGGTGGAGGTGTGGCTGGCACCGGAGCCGGGGGCGCGAGGTGAACTCCGGATTCACCTCCGCGCCGACCCGGAGGCGACGGACGACCTGGCCGCGAGCACTCTCCCGCTAGATCAGTTGACGGAGGCCGGTTTCTACCGGTTCTCTTTCCCTCCCCTGCCCGATGCCCACGGTCGATATTACTACGCCTTCATAGAGATGGAAGGTGAAGGGAGTGTAGCCATTGGTGGAGCGGCGGGCGACGCATATCTGGACGGAGCGCTCTACCGGGATCACCAGCCCCTGGATGTCCAGATGGCTTTTCGACTAGTTTACGATCCCCGATGGATGATCGTAGACCTGGCACGGGCTACGGTACAGGGATTAGGGCTGCTGGCGGTGGCAGGGCTGCTCTACATCGTGCCAGGCTGGGCGCTGCTGGTCTGGCTCTGGCCGGACGCACGACTCTCCTGGGCTGAGCGGCTGGGGCTTGCCGCGGGGACCAGCCTGGCTTTGTACCCGCTGCTGCTGCTCTGGACCGACCTGGTGGGGCTGCACCTGGGGCCACTCTATGCTTGGCTGCCTGTGGCGGGCGGGGTGGCAACGCTGGCCTGGCGTTATCGGGACTGGCGACCCCGGGAGGGATGGGAAGCCCTGCGACGGTGGGCCCGTTCCGAGGCCCTCTGGCCCGACCTGGCCTTGGTGATCCTTCTGGCGCTGGTCTTCGGCGTGCGGTTGCTGGTGGTGCGCACGCTGGACGCGCCGATGTGGGGGGATTCTTACCAGCACACAATGATCGCCCAGTTATTGGTGGATAACAAAGGGCTGTTCGACTCGTGGGAGCCCTATGCCGAACTTCGGAGTTTCACCTACCATTTCGGTTTCCACGCGGCTGTGGCGACCTTTCATTGGGTAACTGGGATAGACGTGGTGCAGGCCGTCATTTGGGTCGGGCAGATTCTCAACGGATTGGCGGTGTTCGCGCTTTACCCTCTGGCGGTCCGGATGAGCCAAAACCGTTGGGCGGGAGTAGGAGCAGTCGTGGTGGCGGGCCTGCTCCTGCCGATGCCGATGTTCTACGTGAACTGGGGGCGGTACACTCAACTGACCGGGCAGACGATCCTGCCCGCGGCAGTGGTGTTGAGTTGGGCACTGTTTGAGGCCCCTCGATGGAACTGGAAATTGACTGCGTTGGTCTGGGTTGTCGCAGGGGGACTGGCGCTGACTCACTATCGAGTCTTGATCTTTTACATCATATTTGTCGTTGCCTGGATTGTGATTTCCCTCAGACGACAGAACTGGTATCACATACTGCTGCGGATAAGCGGAGCAGGAAGCGGGGCGGCCGTGCTATTCTTGCCCTGGTTTTCCCATATCTTTCAAGGAAGGATCCTCAAAAACTTCGCACGGCAGATGACCACCCCTCCCGATCATCTTACGTCGTTTACCCGTCAGTACAACGCGATCGGCGACATCACTCGCTTTATGGCCCCCGTGGGATGGCTGCTCCTGATGGTGGCGATCGCCGCGGGACTGTGGAGACGACGACGAGGCGTCCTGCTGATCTCCCTGTGGTGGTTCCTCCTTCTGATTGCAACCAACCCAGATTGGCTCCGCCTCCCAGGCAGCGGGGCTATCAGCAACTTTGCGCTGTTCATCGCGGTGTATATCCCGGCAGGTGTATCGATAGGGTGGCTGCTAGGAGAAGTGATGGTTCAGTGGACGGCGCGGAAATGGCTCAGGTTACTGGCGGTGGTGTTACTGGTGGGAATAGGCCTGACGGGTGCTTGGCGACGTATGGGAGACCTACAGGTGGACCGCCATGCGATGGTCACCCGCCCCGACCTTCGAGCGATGGCATGGATCCGGGAGAATACGCCGGAGGATGCTCGGTTTCTGGTTAATTCTTTCTTTGCTTATGGGGGAAGCGTGATTGCAGGTTCTGATGCTGGTTGGTGGATTCCACTTTTGGGCAAACGTGCCAACACGGCACCGCCGTTGAACTATGGAACGGAGCAGGGGCTCCAGGACGACTACCGGCAGTGGATCAACGAACTGAAGGCCCAGATCGAGGAAGCAGGGATTAATCACCCTGAGACCCTGGCTGTGTTGCAGGAGCGAGGCATTACCCACGTCTACATTGGTCAGCAACGGGGGCGGGTCAACTACAACGGCCCCTCCGTCCTAGATCCGAAACTGCTTCTACAAAGCGCGCACTTTCGGCCGATATATCATCAGGATTTGGTGTGGATATTCGAGCTCAGAGAGATATCGGGGCAATAGCCAGCGGGATGGCAGGGGAAGTTGATGGACGAACTTGTAAAAAGATGATCTCGCGTCTGGCTCATCTACCTGCCAGGGCAGGGTCCTGCTGCGCTGACGGAACGTTCACTTGCGGAACGTTCGGTGCTTAAGCGAGAGGCCATTGGGCCATTCCAAGTCTACCTCCTTGGGCCGTAAGCGAAGCGATGGATCCTGTCTCGGAACCCGGGGTATAAGAGATGAAAGTAGTGCTCGTCGGACCGGTCTATCCTTACCGTGGTGGGATCGCTCATTACACGACGATGCTCTACCGAGCGCTCCGCAAGCGAGGCCACGAGGTGTTGATGATTTCCTTCAAAAGGCAATACCCTCGCTGGCTGTTCCCTGGCCATAGTGACAAGGATCCGAGTAAAAAGCCGCTTCTGGTCGAGGATGCCCGGTATTGGATTGACTCTTTGAATCCGCTGAGCTGGCTGGTGACCTTCTGGCGCATTTGTCGTTACCAGCCTGACGTGTTGGTCCTCCAATGGTGGACGAGTTTCTGGGCACCTGCGTGGATTGTCTTAGGAACCCTGCAGCGCGCTCTGTTGCGAAGACCATTGGTCTATATCTGCCACAACGTACTCCCCCACGAGGCCCGCTGGTGGGATGCATTGGCTGCCAGATGTGTGTTGCGACTAGGAACACGGTTCGTAGTGCAATCAAAGGAAGAAAGAGAACGGCTGCAGAGACTGTTACCAAATGTGCCCATCGCGGTGGTTCCTCATCCCATGTACGATATGTTCGCGGGAGAGCGAATTCCCAAAGATGAAGCACGTAAACGGCTTGGATTACCCATAGAGACCCCTGTCTTGCTCTTCTTTGGAATTGTGAGAAAATACAAGGGGCTACGAGACCTCCTGCGCGCACTGCCCAGTGTCCGGGAGCAACTAGGAAACGTGATTCTCGTGGTAGCAGGGGAGTTCTGGGAAGATAAGGAGGATTACCTGAGGCTGATAGAAGATCTGAATATCGCCGACTCGGTATTCCTTTACGATCGCTACATCCCTAACGAGGAAATACCTTTATTCTTCTCCGCAGCAGACGTACTGGTGGCACCTTACCGGCAAGCGACTGGAAGCGGCGTAGTCGAGTTGGCCAGAGGCCTGGGGAAACCGGTGATAACCACCCAGAAGGTACTGGACTCCAAAGACGTCCCGTTACCCGCCGATAGCCAGACGCTTGCAAAGGCAATCGTGCGCTTCTTCACCCAGGACTCACCACCAGAAAGGGGGGACAACGGTCGACCTCCATCCTCGTGGGATGATCTAGTGGCCCTAATGACGAGGAGGCAGGCTTGAGAATCACTTTCTTGCTCACGCAGAGCCTCGAAAGTCCGTCCGGATTGGGACGCTACTGGCCCCTGTCCAAGGAGTTAGTGCGGCTCGGGCACGAGGTGACCCTCTTGGCACTGCACCACAACTTTCAAACGCTGCAACAGCAAGAATATGTGGAGGGAGGTGTCAGGGTTCACTACGTCGGGCAGATGCACGTACGGAAAGTAGGCAATCAAAAACTCTACTTTGGGCCAATCCAGCTAATACTGGTCTCTACCTTAGCCACCTTACGGCTGACGAAGGCCGCTTTGTTAACACCAACCGATGTATATCACATCTGCAAACCTCATCCGATGAACGGACTGGCTCTCTTGCCACCCCTCTTGCTAGGAAAGCCAGTTTATCTCGACTGCGACGATTACGAAGCTGCCTCCAACCGCTTCAGCGGGAGTTGGCAACGCAGAATAGTGGCCTTTTTTGAGAATTCCCTCCCTCGGATTACGGCTGGTGTCACCGTTAATACCCGTTTTATGGCTGAACGCTTGGTGCAGCTAGGATGCCAAAGGGACCGCATCGTCTATGTTCCCAACGGCGTAGATCGTACGCGGTTTTCCGCTATAAAGGACGTGGACATCGAGAGAGCCCGCCGCCGCCTGGGATTGGAGGATCGGAAGGTCATAGTCTATGTAGGAAGCCTCAGTTTGGCCAATCATGCTGTAGACTTGCTACTGGAAGCGTTTGCACTCGTCCAGCGCGCTGAGGGCCGAGCGATATTAATATTGGTGGGGGGCGGAGAAGACTACGAAAAGCTACAACGCCAAGCCCAAGCATTAGGGCTAAGGAGAGTGCTCTTCTTAGGCCGAGTTCCCCCCGATGAAGTGCCTCTCTATTACCGCTTGGCCGAAGTCTCGGTTGATCCCGTGCGAGGAACATTAGCAGAACATGGTCGCTATCCCCTCAAGGTGGTGGAGAGCCTGGCAGCAGGCACCCCGGTAATCACTGGAGACGTGGGAGACCGAGCCACGATATTAGCACACGGAGGCGGTTTGCTAATTCCGCCTGGGGACCCAGTTGCGCTCTCCGAGGCTATGATAGCTCTCTTGAGGGATGAACCACTCAGAGATCGCCTCTCCGCCGAAGCACTGGCGATCCGAGAGCGGTTCTATTGGGATAGACTAGTGCACGATTTCACTCGTATCTATGGGTATGAGAGAGCATAATCCTCACTTTGCTGCCTATTATCGCCGGCTTGTTCTCACCCACACCCAGACTAGCCCAATACTTGATGTCGGGTATGGAGATGGCTTCTTCAATTACATCGACAGAGCAGGCACCTTAAAATGGGAACGGATTTGATACCGTTTTCGTCCTAAAGTCACTCGGGAAAGCAAGACGAGCGAATCGAGATGAAAGTGGGTATATTGGGAGCCGGACCTGCTGGACTGTTTGCCGCGTGGTTGCTACACCAGCGTGACGTGGATGTCACCGTCTTTGAGGCGCGCCCATATGTCGGTGGTATCTCTCGCAGCTTCCGATGGCATAATTTCACTTGCGACCTTGGTGCCCATCGGCTCTTTACTCAAGATGAGACGGTGCTCCGTCACTTACTCTCACTTGTGCCGATGGGTCGTCACATTCGCCGCAGTCGATTGTACCTGGCAGGCAAATGGATACGTGATCCAGTCAACATCGTCGAAATCTTATACCGATACTTTCCTGTCACTACAGCGAACATCGCGTTAAGTTATCTTTTCCGCCCGCGTCATACTCCCGAGAACTCTTTTGATGACTTCGTGAATCGTAGATACGGTGCCGCACTTAATCAGTTCTTCTTCCGCCCTTATACCGAAAAAATGTTCGGCCTAACCGGCGATCAGATCTCTGTGGATTGGGCACGTCGCAAGGTACGCATCTCCGGCCCCCTGGACCTCGTACGTGAAAGTTCCAAAAAACATTTTGGCTACTTCTACTACCCCATACATGGTGGCTTCGGCGCCATCTTAGAACGAGTCTATCGAGACATTCGTGATCACGTGCGGCTGAACTCCCCAGTTCGTGCTCTTGAGACCTATGGGGACCATATCGAGACAGTCATCTATGAGCATGAAGGGAAACGCAGAGAAGAGACCTTCGATCAAATTATCTCCACACTCCCGTTAACTGTCTTGGGAGAGATGCTTGGTCACACCTTTCCATTGGCCTATCAAAGCGTAGACTTCGTTTACTTGCTCGTTGATCGGCCGTTGGTCTCGGACAACCACTGGATTTACTTCATCGACAAGGACTTCGCTATCAATCGGCTGGTCGAATTCAAGAATCTTAGCGCGGCTGACCAACCACGTGATCGTACTGTTCTGTGCGCAGAAGTCACTAGCAAACACCCAGAGATAGTACAACGCGTCGTCGACGATGTGATTCGCTGTGGTCTGGTGCGCCCCGGAGAGGTCCTCGATACAAAGGTGCTCCATGAGGAGTACGGCTATGCACTTTACGATCTTACCTATACTGATCATCTTGCCTATGCCAGAGAGATCCTAGGGCGTTACAGCAACCTGCATCTACTGGGCAGATCAGCTGAGTTCCAGCACCTGGAATTGGACGACATCTATGCCAACGCGCTGGCTCTAACCACTAGGTTGGCCCCAGGTCTATCACATGTTTTTGTGGAGAGAACGCCTATGAAAGAATCATCCGGAGTACCCGCCGTCTACGCGGTGATCCTTGCCTTCAACAACTATGACGACACGCGAGAATGCTTGGAGTCGCTTCATAAGAGCGACTACGAGAACTTATCCATCGTAGTCGTAGATAACGGATCATCTGATGGCACACCGGAGAGAATCCGGGTTGAGTTTCCAAACGTGCACCTCATTGAAACAGGGCGCAATTTAGGTGTCCCGTGGGGTTACGACGTCGGCTTCAGCTACGCCCTGCAGGCAGGGGCAGAATACATCCTGATGCTGAACAACGATACTGTCGTAGACCCCCAAATGGTACGCCGCCTGGTAGAGGCAGCAGAGGCCGACCCGAATGTAGGTATCCTAATGCCTAAAGTCCTATACTATGATGATCCTGAGGTGATCTGGGCGGCGGGTGGTCGGTACCGCGCTTTCCCGCCTGCTCACATCATCGTAGGACAAAACCGACCTAGCGCAGCCTTTGATAAACCCTTCTATCTGGAATACGCTCTGAGTTGTGGGTTACTGATTCACCGCCGTGCTTTTGAAAAGGCGGGTCTGTTTGACCCGGGCTATTTCTTCTTCTTCGACGATTGGGACTTCTCACACCGCGTACGCGCCCACGGTCTGCGAATCCTCTTCGTGCCCGACGCACGGATGTGGCATAAAGTATCCAAAAGCACCAGACAGACCGGGAAAGAGGCCTTGTTCTGGAAAGTCTGGGGAGAAAGTAGTACGCGGTTCTACCGCCGACATGGCCGACCCGCCCTCCTCTCCCTCTTTGTTCATCTAGGGTTCCTTATGCTCCGAGAGCTGGTCAAGGGGAACGGGCGCATGCTCAAGTATTTCTGGGCAGGTGTGCGCGAAGGATTGACCAAGCCGCTTGGTCCGATCCCCGCAGCGGATGAGATCGTGATGCCTTCTCCTCCGACGGACGAAAAATGAGCCCATGGTTTCCGCCTGGTGTAGAGTCTGAGCTCGTCCCATGCGACCACTGCGGATCGACTGAGGAACGAGAACTATTCGAAGGACCCGATCGGTTACATCGCCTGCCGGGCATCTTTCGGGTAGTTGAGTGTCTGCAATGTGGTTGGATTCGCCAGAACCCTCGCCCTACCGTCGAAACCATCGGTTTCTACTACCCCCCCGATTATATTAACTTTATCCAGGCTATAGAAGACGAACCCGTATGGTGGCGTCGATGGGACCGCCGCTACGGTATTCTCAAACGACGCCGGTCAATTGAGCGTTTGCAGCCCAAAGGACGGCTCTTGGACGTCGGCTGTGCCACTGGCATCTTCCTTCACGAAATGCAATTAGCTGGATGGGAGGTGGTCGGCATAGAACCTGATCCTGCCGCCGCTGGCTATGCCCAACAGCGCTTTGGACTAGATGTCCGCGTCGGACGGCTAGGTCAGGTTGGCTTGCCCAGTGCGTCTTTTGACGTCATCACGCTATGGGACGTGCTCGAGCATCTACATACCCCGTGGGCTGACCTCAGAGAGATACATCGCCTTTTAGTAGACGGGGGGTTGCTAGTCATCCGGATTCCCAACCTGGAGAGCCCGGAAGCTCGCTGGTTTGGTCCTCTCTGGCTAGGTTGGGATCTACCCCGCCACCTCTATCTCTTTCCCCGGCGGGCACTGGCGGCTGCGCTCTCCGAACTAGGCTTCACAGTGGAAGGACTCCAGTGCATTGCCACGAGCTACTCAGCCTTCTTGATGAGCCTACGGTTCTACCTGGAGGACCGGTATCCCCCACCAGCACGCTGGCCCCGACACATACTGCGGTTAGGACATACTATGCCGCTCCGACTAGCGTTCGCACCCCTGTTCTGGATGATCAGCCGTGCCCGCCTCTCCTCTCTCATCACCCTGTTTGCCCGGAAACGGCATAGCGACAGAACACTATGAGGGAAAAATTGCACAATCTGCTGGAGAAGTGGTCCATACTTCGGGAAAACCCCCGCCTCCAACGATGGATAAGCGCGGGAGTGCTTTTTCTCTCTGTCGGGTTCCTCCTCGCCCTACTCATTTACGGATACAAGGAGTTGCAGCAATTCGATAATTGGCAAGCATATCTAGCTGCCTGTGCACGAGGCTTCTTCATCTATCCTCTATCGTTAAGCCTCCAGGCCCTGACCTGGAGTATGATGATAGCAAGACTGGGACCAAAGGAGAGTAGATGGCGTGACATCGAGATCTATGCCTACACCCACCTTATGCGCCGCCTACCTGGTGCACCTTGGTACTTGGCCGGAAGAGCGATGCGATACTACGAGCAGGGTATTGAAACACATGTGACCCTAGCCGCTAGCGGGTTGGAATGGCTGCTGCTACTAGTGATAGCTATGGTGATATATAGTGCTCTGAGCCTTCCTCTCCACAGTTCATGGCTAGCAAGCCTCGCTTTCTCTTTCCTTGCTGTCGTGCTCATCGCGGCCGGCTTTCAACGTCTGAGACTCCGCTGGTCGACGCAGGATGAAACCCGGCTACCCAGACCCTTACGACAGGTGCTTGTGAACCTCTCTAGTCTTGATCCACCACAATGGAGGGAGCTAGCACTATGGATGGGATTGTATGCAGTTGCTTATGTCATCGGGGGGCTAATCCTGTTCCTGCTGGCGCATAGCGTGGCACCGACGTCTGGAATAACCCTGGGTGATGCCGTACGCATATGGGCGTTAACAGGAGGAATCAGTTTCTTAACCTCAATAATCATACCAGCAGGAATGGGGATCCGAGAACTAACATTAACGGCCCTGCTGAGTCCAAATCTGCCCATTGCCGGGGCTTTGCTGGTGGCCCTGCTGCTACGCGTACTCTTTATCGCTAGCGACTTGGTGTGGGGTGGGCTAATGTGGATCACAGCACGAATACTTGGACGTGATCAACGAGACACACAGCATTACCCCTAAAGGAGTATTGACCGAGGGCTAATTCCTCCGTTATGATATCTTCAAATCGTCTAAGCGGGCGACCTATCAGGCAAAGGAGGTTTAAAAGATGAAAAAGTACATACCCCTCGTGATGATCATACTCCTGCTGACACTTCCAGTTGCTGTCAACGCCGATGCGCCAGCACCTGAAGGGCCCTTCAATACAGCGTTCCGTATTCAGAACCTGGGGACTCAGGATGCAAACTGCGTCTTCAGCTTCTATGACGCCAACGGCAACGAGGTGTACTCCAGTGGCGCCCTCTCGCCGATCCCCGCAGGTGAAAGTGCTTACATCTACGTACCGAGCGACACCACAGTAGCAGATGGACAATACGCTGGTGTGGTCAGCTGTGACCAAGAAGTAGCAGCCGTCGTAAACTTCAGCGATCCGGACAGCGGGGCAAGCTACAGTGGTATAAGCGGCAGCGAGGTCGCCACTACCTTGTACGCACCCGGTATCTACGACAATTACTACAATTACTACTCCAACGTGATTGTACAGAACGCCAGTGGTAGTACGATCGATATCACGTTGGAGATCTATGAACCCGGTAATTCCACCCCGGTCTATACGGACACTCGAACCAACGTGCCGGCCAACGGCTTTGTCGTTTTTGAACAAGAAGGACTAGCCCAGCTCGCCGACAACAAATTCTACTCGGCCAAAATCATCGGCACGGGGAACATTGCAGCCGTTGTAAACATTTACGGTAGGGGGCCCTATGATGACCAGCTCTACTCATACAACCCCTTCTCCAGCGGCTCCACCGTTGCCTACGCGCCAGTGATCATGAACAACTACTACGGTTACAACACCGCACTTGTGATCCAGAACATGGGCACAGCCGATGCGAATGTAAAGATCACCTACTCCGACGGCACAGTGAAGTATACGACGATCCCCCCCGGTGCAGCGGACAGCCGTTACACACCGCTTGAAGGGCTAGCCACCGGCTTGCTGACCGGTGCCAAGATCGAGAGCACCAACGGACAACCTCTTGCGGTGCTGGTAAACGAGTCAACCGACAAGAACCGTGCGGCCAGCTACTCCGGCTTCACAAGTGGCAGCACCACTGTGCGTGCTCCAATCGTGATGCGGCGTTACTACAAGTACAACACCAGCATCACCTGTCAGAACATCGGCACCGCCTCTGCCACAATGTCCATATCCTATGGCGGCATTAGCGGGACAACGACCTCTCCATCAATCCCTGTAAACGGAATTCACCTATTCTACCAGCCCGCCGACTCCCTGCTGAGCGATGGTTTCATTGGCTCGGCCACAATAACCTCGACACAACCCATCGTCTGCGTAGTCAACGAGGATATGAACGAGGCACCCGAGCGTGATCAGATAATGGATCAGCTCTATGCCTACAACGGTATCGGGCAGTAAAGTTCAATCTCACTGACAACGCACTCGAAGGCCACCAGGGTTGGTGGCCTTCGAGTGCGTAATAGATGGAGGTACACGCATGAAACGTCTGACCATCGCAATCTTACCGATCCTAATCATAGGTCTATCCGGTTGCAACGTCAGACCAACTCCCGAGTTGACCTTCGAATCGCCCCTATACGTCAGCCCCCTTGCCACTCCCACGGGGACCCGCCCGACCCCACTCCCTAATCCACCAGTCGACAAAGGGATAATCACTGGCCGATTTGTTGATTATATCTCCGGAGAGCCTGCGGTGGAAATGGTCATCTATCTAGGCGAACTATCTCCCCTGGAGGGGGCCCCCGGGTCCCACATTATCACAATGCTGCCAAGCTCATCCCCAAGCACCACAACTGACAAGAACGGTTATTTTGCCTTTCTAGACGTCGAGCCAGATACATATGCACTGGTGATTTGGACTCCGGGGAATTCGTGGGTGGTCACTGATCCGGAAACAGGTCTGGATATTCTAGTAACCGTTGAAGCGGGGGCAATCACTGATTTGGGGGAGGTTGCTATAGATCTACCAGACTGACTCGTCCCAACCCAAAGCTACTCTTGCAGATCTAGAGCGAGGCCTTGCTCTTCACACCTCCTCCCCAAACCTCGGACTATACCGTAGGAAGACCAGGTAACCCACGATCAGGACCACCACCGACGTCACAGCTGTCCGCAAGAAGAAGTCCCAACCGGTGGGCGCGCCCCAGTAGAGGAGGTCCTGATAAGAGGCAATGATAGAAGCCATCGGGTTCAGCCGGCGCAGCCAGACCCGAGGGTTGAACACAATCCCCCAGAGGACGTATTGCTCCGGGACGGTGGTGATGGGATAGAAAATGGGGGTCAGGAAAAACCACGCCGTGAGCAGGACGTTCATTATCAGGTAGGTGTCCCGATAAAAGACGTTCAACGTGGCCGTGATGAGCCCGACCCCCAGCGTGAACGCGATTTGAACGAGGAGAGTCACAGGCAACAAAAGTACCCACCCACTGATCGGCCGTCCCATCGCCAGGGCTAACCCAAAGAAGACCGGGAGGCTAATCACGAAGTGCACTGCGTTACCCAGCACGACGGAAATGGGAAGAACCTCCCGAGGAAAGTACACTTTCTTGATCAGCGGGGCGGATTGGACGACGCTGTTGGTCGCTTCAGCGACCGAGTTGGCAAACAGGTTCCACGGCAGAAGCGCCGAGAGAAGAAAGACCGGGTAGTCCGGAATCCCGGAGCGGCCCGCAAGGACGTTGAAGACGACGGTGTAGACCACCATCATCATCAGCGGGTTGAGCCACGACCACGCGATGCCCAGTATGGAGTTCTTGTACCGCGCCTTGAGGTCGCGGATGACCAGGTTGTAGATCAGTTCCCGATACCGCCAGAGTTCGCTCAACCGCTCCACCGATCTCATCGGACCGCTTCGACCAATACCTTCACCGCCCCTTCCACATCCCCCTCATCCACCATCTCGCTGGGGGTGTGGACGTAGCGACAAGGGATGGAAAGACAGCCAGAGGGAACACCCGCCCGCACCAACTGCATCGCCGCCGCGTCGGTGGTGCCGCGCTCCAGGACCTCCATCTGGCAGGCCACCCCCGCCGCTTCCGCCGCCCGCACCAGCAGGTCGCGCACCAGCGGATGGGCGATCATCCCCCGGTCCTGCACCTTCACCGCCGGACCCTTGCCCAACTCCACCGCCATCGGCCGTGCCTCCGGCGTGTCCCCCGTCCCGGTCACGTCCACCGCAATCGCCAGATCGGGCTCGATCCCATAAGCTGCCGTCCGCGCCCCGGAAAGGGTGGTCTCCTCCTGTACACTGAACACGAAATACACCTCGTTGGACGTCCCCTCCAACCGCCGCAGGGTCTCGATCAGCACTGCACAGCCGATCCGGTCGTCCATTGCCTTAGCGATGAGCCGCGTGCCCCGGACCGCGAAGGGCCGCACGAAGACGGCCGCGTCCCCAACCCGCACAGGGCAGTCATCCTTACCCGTCGCCCCCACGTCGATGTACAACTGATCAAGGCGGGGGGCCTTCGTCCGATCCTCCCGCTTCCCCTCAACGCCGATCACCCCCAACGTCCCGTCCTCGAACTGCACCCGCGCTCCGACGCAGGTAAGAGGGTTGACGCCACCGATGGCAGTGAAGCGGAGGAACCCTTTGTCGTCCACGTGGCTGGCCATCACACCGATCTCGTCCATATGGGCCGCCAGCATGATCCGCCGGCCCCCGCCGGTGCCTTTCTTCACCGCCACCAGACTGCCCAGCGGCGTTACCCGCACCTCGTCGGCCAGCGGCTCGACCTCCTCCCGGATCACCGCACGGATACGATCCTCAAAGCCCGAAGGGCCATAGGTCTCAGTCAGTTTGCGAATCAGGTCTCTCACGTCTCCTCTCCCTCTGTGTTCGCGCTCCGATTTCACTGCAGAGACGCAGAGGACGCGGAGAAGATTTCGCTAAGAACCTCCGCGCTCCGCGATCAAAAAGATGATCCAACGTGTTCCCGCCTCAATCGGTTCAGCGCCTCCCGCATCAACCGCACGGTGTTCTCAAAGTCGGCAAGGCTGAGGAGGCTGGCCGGGCTGTGGATGTAGCGACAGGGGACAGCCACAGTGGCACAGGGGACCCCCTCCCGGGCCAGATGGACCGCCCCCGAATCGGTGCCGCCGATGCCGGGCTGTTTGAACTGGCAGGGAATGCCCAACTCCTCTGCCGTCTCCACCAGCAGCCGGTTCAATCCCCGATGGGCGATGAAGGTCCGGTCCATCACCGTGATCGCCGGACCCTTCCCCAACTCCGTAGTGGGGCTGACGTCCTTCTCCTTGGGCAGGTCGTCGGCGATGGTCCCCTCCAGCGCGAAACCGCAATCCGGACAGGCGGCGTAGGCCGCCACCCGCGCGCCGCGCAGCCCTACCTCCTCCTGTACGGTGAAGACGGCATGCAGATCGTGAGGGAACCGCTCCCCACGAAGCAGCTCCACCAGCACCGCGCACCCCACCCGATCGTCGAACGATTTACCCATCACCGTCGGCCCTAACTCACGGAACCGCGTGGCGAACACCACCACCGCCCCCACCGGGGCCAGATTCTTCGCCTCCTCCTTCCCCTTGGCCCCGATGTCCACCCGCAACTGGTCGATGGTGGCAACTTTGTCCGCCTCCCCTTCTTTCAGCAGATGGACCGGCTTGAGGCCGATCACACCGGGGAGCCGGTCCGGTCCCACCAGGACCTGCGCGCCGGGCAGGACTCGGGGATCGATCCCGCCAATGGCTCGGACCTTCAGTGTGCCGTCGTCGTCGTGGCCCACGACCATCAGGCCGATCTCGTCCATATGGGCGGTCACCAGCACCCGCAGTCGGTCCTCCCCGGTCCCCTGCTTCTCCGTATGCAGGTTACCCAGCGCATCGACCCACATCCGATCAACGTGGCCCTCCAAAGCCTGCCGCAGTATCTGCCGGACCGGCCTCTCATTGCCAGAAGGGCCGAAAGCCTCTGAGAGTTCTTTCAGGATCATATTCCGCTCCAGGGCGACACCCTTGACGCATGACGTATGACGTGTGACGTATGACGCATCACATACCGCACAACACGTCACTCCTCCCACTGGGGCCGGAAACTCGCCTCCAGCCCCGCCGCAAAGGCCGCCAGCAACCGCGCAGCCCGCTCCACATCCTTCACCGCCACCGTCTCCACCGGCTGGTGCATGTACCGGAGCGGGATGGAGATCAGGCCGGTTGGGACCCCCTCCCGGGCCACCTGGATCGCCCAGGCGTCGGTACCGCTGCGGCCGGGGGTGGGCTCGATGTGGTAAGGAATCTCGTGGGCCTCGGCGGCGGCTTTGAGCCGTCCCACCACTTGCGGGTGGAAATTGGGTCCCACGCTGATGGTCGGCCCCTCACCCAGCGGGAAGGAGTCATCCGCAGACACCCCGGGCTGCCGTCCAAATGTCACATCCACCGCCACCGCCAGGTCCGGCTTCACACCGTACGCGCTGGTCGCCGCCCCGTACAGCCCTACCTCCTCCTGCACCGTCGCCACGGCCACCACGTCCCAGGCGTGCTGGGTACGGCTCAACTCCTCCAGCGCCAGCGTCAGCGCCGCTACCGATGCCCGGTTGTCCAGCGCTTTTCCGGCTACCAGGCCGTTCTTCAGTTCGACCAATTCCCGGTCAAAGGAAATGGGGTCGCCCACACGGACCCACCTCCGTATCTCCTCTTCCGACAACCCCACATCCACGAACAGTTCCTCCCACGGGACTGGCTTCTTCCGCTGCTCTTTGGGAACCACATGGGGTGGTCGCATCCCAACGACGCCAGGGAGGTCCTTCTTGCCGTGAACCACAACAGCCGCTCCCGGAAGTACCCGCCGGTCGGTCCCGCCAAGGCGGGTGACACGCAGGAAACCTTTCTCGATCCCCGTCACCCGCAGGCCGATCTCGTCCATATGGACAGCCAGCATCAGCCGAGGACGCGGCTCGGGGCCCGTCCCCTGCTTCGTGCCAATGAGGCTCCCTAGCCCGTCCTCGCGAAGTTCGTCCACCAGAGGGGACCACAACCGCCGGACGAGGTCCCGGATCGGCCCTTCGTGACCAGCCAAACCGGGGGTTTCCGAAAGTTCCCTCAACAGGGGGATCGTCTCCATACCGAAGTCTCTCCTTACGATTGCGCTCAAGGGGTGATCGGGACCGTCGCGGTGATGGTCGGTGTGGGCGTGAAGGTGGGGGTCGGAGTGACGGTGAGCGTGGGACTCGGCGTGGGGGTCGAAGTGGAGGTAGGAGTAGGAGTGGACGTGTCGGTGGGGGTCGGGGAAGCGGTGAGGGTGGGCGTAGGCGTGTTGGTCGGAGTCGGCGTGGAGGTCATCGTCGGCGTGAGGGTCGGCGTGGCGGTGGAGGTGGGGGTGAGCGTCGGCGTGGCCGACGGCGTCGGCGTATCCGTGGGCGTCGGGGTCTCGGTCGGCGGGAACCACTGGGTCGGCGTCGGCTCAAGGGTATGGGTTGGCGAGGCCGGGGGCGGAGTAGGCGTGTCGGTGGCGACCGTCGGCGTCGGCGTCGGGGTGGGTTGAGCAGTGGTGGAGAGAGCATAGAGAAGGGCAAACCCCGTGCAGTAGCAAGGCAGCGTCAGCAGGATGATGGCGATCAGGGCAAGATGGATCGGACGGGTTTCTCTCATCGTCGAACTCCGGGGCTATGATAGCACCGACTCCAGCGGTTGTCAACGCGGGGGACACCACAGAGGCGCAGAGAGCACAGAGTTTCAAATAAAGAACAAAGATCTTCTGTGCCTCTCTGTGGTGTTCTAATCCCGCCAGGCGGGGAGGCCACCGACCCCTTCCGCAGCCCGCGCTGCCCGAGCGATCGCCATAGCGACCGCCTCGGCGGCGTAGGCCCCGACCAGGTTGACGTCGGCCCGTTTGTTGCCGGTAGAAAGTGCGAAAAGGGTATCCCCATCAAACAGGGTATGGGCCGGACGGACCGCGCGGGCGATCCCATCCTGGGCCATCTGCGCGACCTTGTTGGCCTCTTCCTTGGTCAACCGCGCGTTGGTCGCCACGACGCCGATGACCGTGCTGGAGGCAAAACGGAGAATAGCCTTGCCCAGGAGGGAACGCATAACCTCTAGCGTCCCACCTGGACGATCGGCACGGGGTCTCCGAACCCCGGCCAGTACCTCCCCGGTCTCCGGATCGACGATGTCGCCGAGGGGATTGGCGGCGACCAGCGCACCGACCACCAGCCCGCCGCCCAGGTTGAAAGCAGCCGTGCCCAGGCCCGACTTCATCGCCCGGCCGATCCCCAGGATCTTCCCTGCCGTCGCGCCGGTCCCGACACCGACGTTCCCCTCCATCACCGGCCCGTCGTCGGCGGCCTCGCAGGCGGCATACCCCATCGCCGCGTCGGGCCGGGTGCCGGGGTCCCCCAAATCTAGGTCGAACAGGATGGCTGCGGGCACGATCGGCACCTTCGCCACCCGGGCGTCGAAGCCGACCCCGCGCTCCTCCAGATAACGGACCACGCCGTCGGCGGCGGCCAGGCCGAAGGCAGAGCCCCCGGCCAGCAGCACGGCGTGGACCTTCTCCACCAGGTGCATCGGGCGCAGGAGGTCGGTCTCACGGGTGCCCGGCGCGCCCCCGCGCTGATCCACCCCGCCGACGGCCCCCTTCTCACAGAGCACGACGGTGCAGCCAGTCAGCCCTTCCAAATCGGTAGCGTGACCGACGCGAATACCTGGAACGGCCGTGATACCTGCTGGCAAAAGATTGTTCATCTCCTCCTCCGTTCCTGAGCCTACGCCATCGCTCCTGAGTATACCGGAACTGAAATGGGGCGCAAGCACTCCAACTTAAGGTTCAGATGTCCAAAGGTCAGCAACCCAACAGTTGCGCCGGACGGAGTTCTGGGGTACACTATCCAGCGGGGACCCGAACCGGCGGGTTCCCTTTTGATCGCTTCTTGTCCAGTCTCGCCAGGGGTGAAAGCCTGCATGGACATTCCAAACCTCCGGTGGTGGGGATGGGGAACGCTGGACCGCACGTTTCCTCTGGAGGGCAGGCCCCGTTTCTGGCCGACCTTGCGGGCCTGGCTGGAACTGCCGGAGGAACTGAGGGAGCGTCCCCCGGTCCCCCTCGAGGAGATCGATCTCCGCCCGCCCCGTCTGGATGATCCGATGTTGGCCTCCCTCCGGCGGATCGTCGGCGAGGAGGGAGTGCGGACGGATCGACGGGCTAGGGTAGAGCACGCCTGTGGTAAGGCGTACCGGGACCTGGTGCGAGTGCGCGCTGGTCAGGTCCCCAACCCGCCCGACGCGATAGTCTATCCCGCCGACGAGGGACAGGTGGCGGCAGTGCTGGCCTGGGCCGCCGATCGAGACGTGGTGGTCGTCCCCTTCGGCGGAGGGAGCACGGTGCTGGGAGCCGTGGAGCCGCCGCCGGGGGATCGGCCCGTGATCACGCTGGATATGGCCCGGCTGGACCGGCTGGTGGCGGTGGATCGAGAGTCGTGGACCGCCCGCATCCAGGCCGGGGCCACGGGACCGGAGGTAGAGGCGCAATTGGGGGAGCATGGCTTCACGCTGGGCCACTTCCCCCAGTCGTTCGAGTTCTCCACCCTCGGCGGATGGATCGCCACCCGCGGAGCCGGACAGACCTCCACGGGCTACGGCAAGATCGAACAGATGACCCTGGCAGCCCGGCTGGTCACGCCGGTGGGGATCCTGGAGGCGCAGGAAGTCCCCGCCGTCGCCACTGGCCCCAGCCTGCTGGACGTCATCGTGGGCTCGGAAGGGGCGTACGGCGTCATCACCGAGGCGACGATGCGGATCCGCCCCCGGCCCCAGGTACAGGACTATCGGGGGTTCCTCTTCCGCACCCTGGAGGATGGGATCGCTGCGTTGCGAGATCTGATGCACCGCGGCCCTCGCCCCACCATCGCCCGCCTCTCCGACGGTCCTGAGACAGCGGCCTCCATCGCGCTCGCCCACGAACACCGCGGTCTCCGTGGTCTGATCGAGCGGGGCCTAGAGGGATACCTCGCCCGCCGGGGATACCGGCTGGGTCCAGAGGGGAGTTGTTTCCTCCTGCTGGGATACGACGGCGCGGTAGCCCGCGTCGCGCGGCGGTGGCGACGTGCCGAGGAGATCTGTAGGGACCACGGCGGGTTCCCCCTCGGTCGGTCCGCCGGAGAGTCGTGGAAGCGGGACCGGTTCGCCCACCCGTATCTGCGCGACACCCTCCTCGGGTTCGGCGTGATGGTGGACACGGTCGAGACAGCGACCTCCTGGTCGAACCTGCTTCACCTCTACGAGGAAATGACCACCGCTATTCGGGCTGCGATCCGGGCCAGCGAGGGAGGACCGGGGTACGTGATGACCCATATCTCCCACATCTACGAAGAGGGAGCCTCTCTTTATACCACCTTCCTGGGACGGCAGGCTTCGGGGCGGGAGGTAGAGCAGTGGTGGGAGGTGAAGCGGGCGGCGACGGAAGCGGTCCTCTCTGCCGGTGGGGTCCTCAGCCACCACCACGGCATCGGTCGGGACCACGCGCCCTGGCTGGCCCAGGAGGCCGGCCCGATCGGGGTCCGGATCCTGCAGGTCCTGAAGAAGGCCTTGGACCCCGCAGGGGTGATGAACCCCGGCGTACTCGGGCTCTAGGAGGGGAGATGGAGTCGTCCCCGCGTCCCTTCTCCGCCGCGACCCGGAAGGAGAACCTGGAACAGTTGGCGGCGGAGATCTTCGACGTGTTGGTCATCGGCGGGGGCATCACCGGCGTCTCGGTGGCGCGGGACGCGGCGATGCGGGGCTTCCGCACCGCGCTGGTCGAGAAGGGGGATTTCGCCCAGGGGACCAGCAGCCGGTCGTCCCGGATGATCCACGGAGGGCTCCGGTATCTGGAGAACTACCAGGTCAGCCTGGTCTTCCGGTGCTGCAACGAACGCCGGGTGATGCGGAGGATAGCCCCCCGTCTGGTGCGCCCTCTCCCCTTCCTCTACCCGCTCTACCGCGGTCAGACGCCGGCCCCGTGGAAACTCCGCCTGGGCCTCACCCTGTACGACGCGTTGAGCCTCTTCCGCAACGTACAGCGCCACCGCTGGCTGGAGCCCGAAGAGGTAGCCCGACGAGAGCCGTTGCTAGGCGGGCGGGGGTTGTTGGGCGCGGCCCGGTTCTACGATGCCCAGGTGGACGACGCCCGTCTGACAATGGAAGTGGCCCGTGCCGCTCACCGCGAGGGGGCCGTGGTGACCAACTACGCCCAGGTCATAGACCTCCTCCAGGCCAAAGGGCGGGTGTGCGGGGCAGTGGTGCGGGACCGGATCGGGGGGGCGGAGATCGAGGTGCGAGCGCGGGTGGTGGTCAACGCCACAGGCGTCTGGGTGGACACGGTCCGACAGGCGGACGAGCACTTCAGGGGACGTACCGTCCGCCCCACAAAGGGGATCCACCTGCTCATTCCCCGCCACCGGCTTCCCACCCAGCACGCCATCGCTTTCGACTCCCCTCGCGACGGCCGCCACGTCTTCCTCTTCCCCTGGCGGGAGCTCGCCATCGTCGGCACGACCGACACCGATTACGAGGGCGATCTGGACAGTCCGGCGGCCTCGTGGGAGGACGTGGAGTACCTGCTGGAGGCGCTGGCCTACGTGTTCCCCGGCGCGCAGGTCGGGCCGGAGGACGTGGTCAGCACCTACGCCGGGCTGCGGCCGCTCTTGTACGCGGAAGGTGGGACCTACGCCCTCTCCCGCGAGCACCAGATCCTGGAGAGCCCCTCCGGCCTGATCACCGTGGCGGGTGGGAAACTGACCACCGCCCGACTGATGGCGGAGCAGATCGTGGACCGGGTGGAACGACGGCTGGCAGAGGAGTTCGGCGTGGAGGCGCGACGCCCCTGCTGCACGCGGGAGCCGATCCCGGGGGCGGAGCGGGCGCGGCCGGAGGCGGTCCTCGGCGACGAGGCGGTCCACACCTACCTGGTCAACACCTACGGAGCCAGCGCAGCCTGGGTGATGGCCTATGTGGAGGAGAATCCGGCGCTGGGGGAGCGGATCGCGCCGGAGCTGCCCTACCTGATGGCAGAGGCCCTCTACGCCGTGCAACATGAGATGGCGGTCACGCTGAACGACGTCCTGATCCGCCGCACCCACGTCATCTACGAGGCGCGGGACGGCGGGCTGGAGCGGGCGCGGGCCGTCGCCCAGGTGATGGCCCCACGCCTGGGGTGGGACGAGGCGGAGGTAACACGCCAGGTCGAGGCTTACGCAGCCCAGGTAGCGTTGACCCGGGCGTGGCGGGGGTGATGGAGTCCGTTATACCGCTGGGAGTGCCCACAACGCTGTAGCGGAAGAGGCGAAGGGTCACCTCCTGCTCCGGATCGCTGTGCTCAAGTCGTACCCTCAGCCTTCTGCGGACAGGATCCCCGAACTAGCGGAGATCACCTACCCGCTGAAGATTCCCACATACAGCACCGGTATCAATGACTCAAGCGAGTCTGCAACATCAGTAAGTGAGGAACAGACCAGCACGCCGATCTCGCAACCGCTCTCCGGGTCGGGCGTTCCTCTCTCCATAACCCATAACACGGGCCCGCAGGTGGCCCGCGTTGCATGATAACACATCCTGACCGAAACGCCAATCTTTATCTCTTCGGCCCATCTTTCTCCCCTTCTCTCACAACACCCGCCATCTGCACGAACAGTTCATACAAGAGGAACAAATACAGGGCAAGCAGGACAAGGTAGAACCTACGGTCACCCCACCCCGAAGGCTTCCCCTCCGCCAGCCGTTCCCAAAAGGCCTCGAACCTTACCCTTAGCGTCGGCTCGTATTCCAAACGGAACGTCAGATCCTGCACGACCTGCTCACCCAGCCCCCTCAGCGAAGCCCTCCCCTCGGGATATAGATCGTACTCCACCCCCCACACGGTGATGGCGTTCCCTGGCTCCGCCTCCGGCGCTTCTAGGCAGAAGGAAAACGAGCGCCCGGAAGCATCCTGAATTGGCGGGAACGCGAAAGGATGATAGACGTTGTCCTCCACCTCCGAAGCATCGATCGTAAGGGAGACCCATTCTTCAGAGGCCTCGGAAGAATCGTTCAGACGGAAGATCACAGGGCCGGTGTTCTCCCGTCCATAGGTACCCATCCTGACCCAGACGGTCTGGAGATTGGAATATTCGGCGACGAACGTCTGGCAGACCTCGGTTCCCTTCACCAGCTCTCCCACCACAGTGGAAGCCTGCGGTTGTGCCGTCTCCACCGCTGAGATCGTCTTTGACACCCCTACCAGGCCAAGGACCGCGACCAAAGTGGTGCCGACCAAGGCCCACAGACGCGCGCGCCACTTACTTGCCATGCTAGTGACAAGGCTCAACATAAAACGGCGTGTCCCGATACACCCCCAATGCGATCTCACCGTTCACCGTCCCATCCCAGTCCCAGGTGGGATCCCCATCGTAGACCGGACTGTAGACGTTGCCGGTTGTGTCTACTAAACGCAGACACGAGTAGGGGAAGGAGACCGAAGTGGAAGAGACTGTGGCCCAGAGGACCGTTTTCTCGTAGCCGTCGAGCGTCTGGAAGACATATCCCTCGGCATTGGATGTTCCCAGTGGCTGTAGATAACGAGCTCCATACAGCTCCTGAGTCAGCGTCTGGTACGCATAGTAAGACTGCTTGGGGTGCGTCAGATCGTTGTACGGGAACAGCCCGTGCTCCTCAGTGGGGTATTGGGCTACCTGTTCCGGCGAGGCATCAAAGACGGTGAACCAGGACATATGCTCAAGTCCTACGGATATGCCGCGGACAAACATCTGCACTAGGCGTCGCGCCTGGATCGCCTCACTGCTACCCGCCTCCTCCGCGCTCCAGTACCCCATCTCCGGGCAGATCATCGGGAGATCGCCCACCCCATGCCGTTCCATAATGCTCCGAATCTCCATAGCTTTTTCACGGATGGAGGACCACGCTGGATTGATAGGATAGTAATGAAAGGCTACAGCATCAATGTACGCTCCAGCCCCGCCCGGATAGGTGTTAAGCGCTGAGAGTGTATCTGTAAGGAAGGATCGAACGAAAGGACCATCCGGCTCGAAGTAGTCGTAGGCTATGCCACCAATAAGCACCTTCGCGCGCGGACTGGCAGCATGAATGGCAGGCGAGACCTGAGACAGCATCGCAGCATACCCCGCGCCATCGTGTCCCCAGTATCCTTTCCCTGCTCGAGCCCGGTTAATATCCCCGTTATCCGGCTCAGCGTAGAAGGACCAGTAGTGCACACAGGGCGAGCCTGGGGCATCGTTCACCCCGTCGCAGTCGTATCGCTCAACCATCATGGTGACAAAGCTCACTAGGTCCTGAGTATCGGTCACCGGACCACCAGGAAGGGCGGCTGCCCAGGGCGGATTACCTGTGAAGAGGACAAAGACTTCCATTCCCGCCGCCTGGGCATTTTGGGCCTTGGTATCAAAACTCGACCAGTCATAGGAACCTTCTGTGGATTCGATGTCGGACCAGCGCAATATTGTGGTTACCCACTTGCTTCCCGCGTCCTTCATTACCTGAAGGCCAGAGGCGTCGTCCACCCTGCCATACATCACGATGCCAAAGGGAGAGACATAAGTGGGATCATAGCGACGCACAACGAGGGGGAGATAAACTGTGGATGTCTGCTCCTGTACGTGCCAGGACGGCCTCTGATCACCAGCGGGAACCACCGCCCATACCTCCCTACCCGCGACAAGCAATAGGGTGATACCTAACACCGCAAAACCTATGGCAGCCAATATCCTTTTCATAGCCGACCCTCCCTGACAGTGCGGGAACTGCTCGTTTCCTAAGACGGACCTATCGGACATAGAAATAAGGCCACATACTCAGGAACCACACTGTGGCGTCTAGGACAACCAACAATACCACGACGCCCAACGGAGCATATCGTCGAAAGCGGGGCGGTGTCCAGCGAGCCCATCCGCCCACCAAATAGAAAGCGATCGGAACAACCACAGGGAACAGATAGCGCCCTTGGTAATATGCCAGGCCGTTTGGTATGGTAACCACGAAAGTCAACCACACCACCGGGGCTAATAGCAATGCTCCTCCCATTACTACCTTCGTCTCCACTGATGCTGAGCACTCATTGGAGCGAGGAAGGAGCCAACCCTCGAAAGCCAGCACGGTGAGGAGATAAATCGCTACATACCAGCCGTATCCAGCGCGCACACTCATCCAACCGAATTGAGCCCAGAAACTATCTAAGGTGCGCCACAGCACCCGCCCGATCGACACACGCTCGTTCTCCAGATAGAACTGGGGGGTTGACCACCAGCGTGCAAGGATCGTGAACACCTCCCGCCCCATAGCCGTCTGCGAGACGATCGCCGCGAGGCTACCAGCCAACACAACCAGCAACCCCAGCACTCTCAATCCCCGGCTTCGAGCCGCTCCCCTGAACCGAGCGATCCCCAGGAACGCGAGCATCAATAAGTCCAGAGGGATCAAGAACAGCGCTGTCTTCTTGGTCCATATCCCGATAACTGTGCCTCCAAGCACGGCTGCAATGCTCCTCACAGAGGCTCCATCTTGCACTACACACAGCCAGGCGTAGAGTACTACACAAGCAGCAAGTTCCGTGAGTGGCCCTTCATTTACTGCGGTATTAATGAACGTGTGCTGGGGCAAGAAGACCACAAAGGCCGTCATCGCCACTGCCCACGCCCGGGGGACCAAGCGATGAAAGATACACCAGGCTAGCCAGACAACGGCAAGGTTCAGAACGACCGACGAGAAACGAGCAGCATATAATTGAAAGACCAAATCTTGATGCCGAAACGGCCATATGAACAAGGCCTGCCAGAGATAGGCAAGAGAAAAGCGCTGGGGTATGACCGTCCGCGAGCGAGCGGCAAATATCTGAGCCGGCAGATCGTGCATTTGGGCGGGCATACGCTCGGGCAGAGGCCGATCAATGAAATCACCATAGCGCCATTCATAGAGAGAGGCCAGGAGTTCCTGCTCGAAACCCGAAGAGAGGTCATCGGAGGTAGGCAGACATCCCAAGCGGGCAATAAGCCAGGCATACTCAAAGTGACCAGTCTCGTCTGGTGCCTGCCAAGGAGGGACCACCGTCATATACAGACAGCCCCGAACCAGCGCAAGCGTCAGGAGCAACGCGAGGGTCCAATGCCGACCCCTTCGCGCCTGAGATTGTTCATCGCTCACGCGCTCTTTCACACCTCTTCTTTCCCTTTCACCTTCTCGCCTCTTCCCTAGTCTAATCATCCCAGTGAAGGGATAGCCCAAATCAGATGCCACTTCCCCGTAATACCACCCCGACGGTCTTGAAGATCACATATAGATCAAGCCAGAGGGACCGATGGCGGATGTAATACAGGTCGTATTGCAACTTGATCAGAGCATCCTTCACACTGTTACCATAGCCATAATGGATCTGCGCCCACCCGGTGAGCCCAGGCTTGACCACCAGGCGGGCTCGATAGAAAGGTATCTGTTTCTCCAGTTCAGCGATGAATTCAGGCCGCTCCGGCCGGGGGCCGACGACGCTCATCTCTCCCCGCAAGATGTTGATCACCTGGGGGAGCTCATCCAGGCGGGTTTTGCGCAGAATGCGACCCACTCGGGTGGCCCGGTCATCACCCTCCCGCGCCCATCGGGGGCGACCATCCGGCTCCGCATCGGTCCGCATCGTGCGAAACTTGATCACACGGAACGGCCGCCCTCCCAGCCCTGCGCGTACTTGTGTGTAGAAGACTGGGCCGCCATCGTCTAGGTAGATAGCCAGGCAGATAAAAGGGAGCAGACAACCCAGGCCAATTAGCCCGAGCGATCCACAAAACAAATCCAGCAGACGCCGTGCCGCCCGTTCCAAGTGACCAGGGGAGGGAAAACCATTCAATGCTCCAAGGACCCAGCCCTCGTCCACGTGTTCCACGGGTACCTGGCGGGTGAGCTGCTCATACAGATCCGGCATGTGAATCATATGAACTCCTACCGCTTGACAATCCAACAACGCCTGAAAGAGCTCCCCGCGCAGCTCATGGGTGATGGCAAGTACAACATCGTCTACCCGATACCGGCGTACCAGCCTCAGCATCTCCGCGCTTCCCCCCAGGACAGGCAGTCCCGCGACCTTTGTCCCTTGCTTGGCCGGGTCATCATCCACGAAGCCGACCACGTGGTAGTCTGCCTGTTCCTGGTTGACGAGGGCTTGGGCAAGAACACGCCCGGCCCAACCTGCGCCCACGATAAGGATCCGACGTCGCAACGGAGGAAGAGTAAAAAGGGTGGCATAAGCCCATCGCCACATCGTAACGCTGATCATAGCAACCACGGCAAAGAAGAGATAAAAAAGGCGCGGTAGCGCATTGCGTGGGAGGAAGAAATATAATGCCAGATAGCCTGCCGTCAGCTCTAAGAGAGCCAGGGCCACTCGCTGGGGCACCTCAGAACGTCGGTTGGCGGTAGGCACGTCGTATAGGTCAGTGAGCCAAGCAAGAAGTCCCCACGCTCCCAAGAGGGAGGGAAACCAGAACCAGCGAGGGCGGATAAAGGCAACTCCAAACGGATGGCCACCGGCCCAGGCCCACAGCCGAAGTGCAATTAACACCGCGCCGCAGACCGCCACTACATCACCAAAGAGGAGAAGGAGCCGGCGCTCAGAGAGAGGAAGGGGCCAATGAAGGACAGAGGTAATTTGTCGTATTCTACCCCGTACAGCCCGACCAGCCTCTAAGGTCCGAACCTTGAGTTCCATAACCTCTCCCCTTAATAGCCGGTAATCGCATACATTTCCAACAGAGCTAAAGACCTCATTTCAAGCGTTCCAAGAGGATTCGCACGATCCGCTCGGCGGCATGGCCGTCTCCAAACGGGCTCACAGCATTGGCCATCTGCCGATAGGCTTGCTCATCGTAGAGCAGACGTTCCACTTCCTGAACGATCACATGTGCATCGATCTCGACCAGCTTGGCAACCCCGGCCTCTATTGCCTCTGGTCGCTCGGTCTCCTCGCGCACTACCAAGACCGGCTTGCCAAGAGCAGGTGCCTCTTCCTGAATCCCCCCAGAATCGGTCAGAATCACATCGGCCCGATTCATCAAGTGAGCAAAGGAGAGATATGACAAGGGGGAAATCAAATAAATGCGCTCCTCGCCCTGCAGAATCCGATGAACAGGTTCCTGTACATTGGGATTCAGGTGAACAGGATAGACGATAGCGATTTGCGGATTGCGGCGGGCCAGTTCACGCAGCCCTAGGCATATCTCCTCCAGAGGCGCTCCGAAATTCTCTCGGCGGTGGGCAGTCACCAAAACCAACTTCTGTCCATCAAGTCTACTTGCCAGTTTGGCAACATCGGGGGGCTCGGGTTGGCGTACAGCCCACAGGAGCGCGTCGATAACCGTGTTGCCAGTCACATAGATGTCTCTATCCGATATGCCCTCCCGGCGTAGGGCTTCGGCAGCCGCACGAGTCGGTGCAAAGCAAAAGGTAGCAAGCACATCGGTGATGCGCCGATTAATTTCCTCAGGGAAAGGGCTATAACGATCATATGTGCGCAAGCCAGCCTCAATGTGCCCAACTGGTACCTTTCTATAAAAAGCTGCTAAAGCAGTGGCCATAACCGTCGTCGTATCCCCCTGAACAAGTACGCAGTCTGGCCTTTCTCGCTCCAAGACCTCCGTTATCCCGGCGACTACTCGGGTTGTTAGCTCCGGGAGCGTCTGTGCCGGCTGCATCAAATTCAAATCTATATCGGGTGTGATCCGAAATACCCCCAACACCTGATCCAACATCTCTCGATGCTGTGCAGTGACACAGACCCGCGACTCGATACGGTCGGGATATTTCTGCAATTCCCATATCACCGGGGCCATCTTGATGGCCTCAGGACGGGTGCCAAAGACCGATAGGATTCGTATTCCCATACTTACTCCCTTGGCACTGTCATCTCACGCACAGCCGAAGAGACTCCAGGGCCAAAGTGGGCTGACGCCTCTATTTTATCCCAGTTATCTCGGAACCATTGGACCGTCCTCCGGAGCCCTTTTTCAAAGGAGGTCTTCGGTTCATACCCGATCAACCGCCGGGCACGGTCAATGGAAGCCAGCAGGCGGCTCTTGGTATCCCACTTACGACGCGCTGCAAAGCGGATGCCGGCCTTATTGCCCGTGGCCTCGTTGATCATATGGGCAAGGTCAATGATGCGGGTCTCCCGACCGGAGGCCAGGTTGAACTCTTGGCCCACAGCGCTCTCCATCACGCCAGCACGGAGCAGTCCATCCACGATATCCCCCACGAAGGTGAAATCGCGGGTTTCCTCGCCGGTTCCGGTAATGGGAAGAGGCAAGCCTTTCATCGCCCAATAGATGAAGTTAGGAATCACATTCCGATACTGCCCCGGCACTTCCCCAGGGCCATACGAGTTAAAGAACCGTGGTTTGACGACCGCAAGACCGTAATGGTTGTAAAAGAAATTACAGTAGAGCTCCCCCAGCATTTTGGTAATCTGATAGGGCGTGCTGAGATGCATAGACATAAACTCCTCCCTTAGAGGCAGGGGAGATTCGCTACCGTAAATAGAGCACCCCGAAGAAGCGTAAACAAAACGCTCCACTCCCGTAAACACCGAATACTCTAGCAACCGGAGTGTCCCCAAGCCGTTGACCATCAGGTCCCGTTCCGGATGATCTACCGAGTTCTGATTGGCAAAGAAGGCTGCCAGATGGAACACCACCCGAGGCCGCTCGAAGAAAACCCGCTTGAGCTTAACCTCGTCCAAAATATCCCCTTCGACAAACAATACGCCGGGTAGCGAAGGGACATTCCAACGCACCCCAGAAGAGAGGTCATCCAGAATGATAACCTGCGCTCCCAGCTCTGCCAAAGCGCGGCTCAAATTGGAGCCGATGGCTCCCGCCCCTCCGGTAACCAGCACTTTCTTGCCCTGATAGAAACTTAGATATTCTTCCATATCTCCCCCTCCTTGTACCAATATCAATGTCGGCGTTATGTACGCTTCGCTAAGAGCCGCTCGAAAAGACGTATGTAGCGATCAGCACCGGCTTGCACAGAAAGGTACTTCTCCGCATAGCGGCGCCCGTTCAGACCAAATTGCTCTCGCAAAGCCGCGTCGCGATACAGGGTCAATACGGCTTCCGCCAAGGCTTGAGGATCTTCCGGCGGCAAAGCATAGCCACACTGAGCCTCTTCTATGAGACGTGGCGCATCTCCATCCAAGTTCATACAAGCGATGACCGGCCGCCCCGCAGCCATTATACTGAGAATCTTTGACGGGACCACCGGCGTTGCGACCTCGGCATGGAGAGTCGCAAGAGAGACATCAGAGGCCTGTAGCACTGCCGGGTATCGATGGCGAGGTTGCATAGGTAGAAATTGGACATTAGGCAATCCCATTTCTCTAGCCTTCTGTTCCAGCCTGACCTTCTCCACCCCGTCCCCGACGATGAGGAAGTGGATCTCCGGCCACCCCCGCAAGAGATCAGCCGCCTCCAACACTACATCGATATCCTGGGAATAGCCAATGACCCCCGCGAAGGAGACAACAAATTTCCCATCCAACCCGTACTGACGCGAGAAGGCGTTCCTCCGCTCCCCCGGCCGGATAAACTCAGTATCTATCCAGTTGTGAACCACTGTGATCTTTGCTTTATCAATCCCACAACCGACAATGTATTCCTGATTACCAGGCGAATGGACAGTGATAAGATCTGCGCGGTGGTACACAAACCGTTCCAGTGACCTGAAAAGCCGGATCAGCAAGGCATTCTTTAGTACTCCCAGATCTATAGCGCTTTGTGGGAACAAATCTTGAACATTCAAGATAAAAGGGACTCTACGAAGACGTTGAAACATCCAGGCCGTCAATCCCAAAGGCAAGGGCGGCGAGTAGACAAGTGCCACATCCGGAGTAGGGAGCACTAATCCGCGCACTGCGAAGTTCAGAGCACAAGAGAACTGCCACAAACCTCGGCCAATCGGTGCATTGCGGAAGAATCGCCAAACATCTGTGCGAGCCACCCGCACCCCGTCAAGCGTCTCCTCCAACCAGAAGCGTCCCCGGTAGCGTGAAAGGTCACCCTGGGCATGATATCCCGGAAGTGCAGTGATCACCAAAACCTCAAGACCACACGCCACCAACGCCTTGCCAAGTTCGTAGAACAAATGGGCCGCTGATCCCGTATCCGGAGGGAAATACGCCGTTATGAGCAGCACACGCATCACTTACCCTCCAAACATTCCCGCAGGAAGCCGTCCGCATCTATACGGACCGCCTCGTTCGTCACAATGGAGGTCTCCATAGCAAAAGTAGCTAACGTCGTCGCCACGTATTCCCGGATTGGGACAGGCTGAGCCTTCCCCTCGCGGAGGTGACGGAAAAATGTCGCAAGCTCTCCCATATGGCCTCGATCAACACCCCATCCCTGCTTTCGGGCCCTCCTGCCCGCTCGAACAAAGCTGGCCGCCTTGAAGTTCTGAATCGTCGCTACCGCTCCTCTACCAAAGACCTCTACATATTCCCGGGGGAAAGACTTATCCCCGCGCGATACATAGACAATGGAGCCAACTGATCCGCCATCCAATTTTAAGCTAACTGATAGACTGTCACGCAATCCGGCGTCGGCACCGCTTGTAGCTGCAACATACACTTCCACAGGCAACTCACCAGTGAGCGTCTGAATAAGGTCCACAAAGTGACAAACCTCGCCAATGATACGGCCGCCTCCCTCTTGAGGATGGTGGACCCAGCTATCGGGAGGAATATAGCCAGCGTTGCAACGGCAGTAGACGACCAGCGGCCCCGTACCACCGCCCAGCCGCTCTTGAATGTAGAGAGTGGTCGGCGCGAAGCGGCGGTTGAAACCGACCATTAAGAAACCAGAACCCTCTTGCCAAGCCTTCACCACCTCCTCCAGCTCCCTCTCGTTCAGGGCAAGGGGTTTTTCCACAAACACGGCTTTCCCTGCCCGCAGCGCTTCGACGGCGAAGCGAGCGTGAGACCCATGGCGGGTGAGGATGAAGACAGCCTGAATATCCTCATCCTCAAGTATCTCCCGATAATCGGCAGTGCAGTACTCAAACCCGAACTTCTCGCCCACGTGCCGACTGCTTATCCCAGAAGCAGTTGCCACCGCAACGAGGCGAACTCCCTCCACTTTTCGTAGAGCCGGTAGCAACGTGCCGCGCGCATAGAGCCCTGCGCCGATGAGCCCGATCCCGATCTCTTCCCCTGCAGCCACGGCAGACCGTCCTACAGATCGCAGCACAATCCGGCGCACCGGCTCCGGCTCGATCTCTCCATATTCTAGCACCACGCCAATGTAAGGCTCATTACCCGAAAGGATCATCTCGTAGGCATCGAGCGCCTGTTCAAAGGGAAAACGGTGGGTAATCAAAGGCTCCAGTCGAACCCGCCCTTCGGCAACGAGACTGAGGAAGGTAGCCATATTGCGCCGGGCCGTCCAGCGGACGTAGGGGAGGGGATACTTAACATCCCTTTGTTCGTAATCCACATCATACATTCCCGGCCCCCAGGCCCGAGAAACGACGAACTCTATCTCCTTCTCATAGAACAGTTTACGGGGTATCTTCAGTCCCACCAGGCCAGTTGCCACCACCCGTCCTCGTTCTCGACACACCTCCGCCGCCTGCTCAATGGGTCGATTGCTCTCGGTGCTGGCCATAATGATGACACTGTCGGCACCGTGCCCGGCGCTGAATTCCCGCACAGCAGCCCTGAGGTCATCCGTCACCCCGTTGACGACCACATCGGCCCCTAAATCCCGCGCCAGAGCAATTCTGTCCGGAATGATGTCCACACCCAACACCTGGCACCCACCGGCCTTGAGGATCTGAACGGTCAATTGCCCCAACAATCCTAAACCGATCACGACTACGCAGTGGCCAATCTCCGGGCGAGCCATTCGCACGGCTTCTAAAGCGATACCCCCCAGGGCAACGAAGGAGGCTTGCTCGAAGGAAACCTCTTTGGGAATAGCAACGCAGAGATTGCGCGGCACGCTCACCACCTCGGCATGGCTGGCATAGCCGGATCCGGCGCAGGCCACGCGGTCGCCCGCAGCGAACTCTGTGACCCCTTTTCCGACTTCAACGACCACCCCCGCTGAACTATAGCCTAAGGGCACCGGAGCTTCCAGCCGGGCCATCGACTGGCGGTAAGCCTCCAGCAGCCCCTCGGTTCTCACTTTGTTTACAACTTGTCGTACCCAGTCTGGACGAGCCAGCGCTTTGCCCAGCAAGCTTTTCCGAGCCACCTCCATCATCGCCCGCTCAGTGCCCACACTGACTAGGGAGCGGACCGTACGCACTATTATCCGTCCAGGCTGACTGCGGGGTAGAGGAACTTCCAACAACTCCAGCCGCCCACTCCGGTAATCCTGAACCAGTCGTTTCATCAGCCATCCTTTCCCAGATTTACCCTATTCGATGTACCCAAGATCGCGTAACCGCCCCAGTACTTCTGCATCCACTTCGGGTTCGGGCGATTCTGCGAAGGTCCGTAAAGGCTCTCTCTGTTCCAGCTCGTCCCGAAGCTGCGCCTCGAGACTCTCAACCACATCCGGGTAAAGATGAGCTACATTGTTCTGCTCCCCGGGGTCAGCGACTAGGTCATACAGATCTCTGGTCCCCTTCTCACGATCCACGATAAGCTTCCAACGATTCGTACGGATAGCAGCAATATACTGGAGACGGTCGGGAGTCGCGTCCATAACGACCCATCCCCGCAGGGAAGAAGTATCCCCACGAAGAATAGCAGGCCACAAGCTCTGCCCCACGGGATCCAGCCCATCGGGAGGAATTCCTAGCATATCCAGCACTGTCGGCATGATGTCCACTAATCCCACCGGTGTCTGAACAATCCGCCGCTCACCCAGGGAAGGGTGGTAGATAAGCAACGGGACACGCACCAGCTCCTCATAGAGATACCGAGGATGGGAGTAAAAGCCATGCTCGTTGAAGCCGTCACCATGGTCAGAACACAGAACGATGATCGTATCTTCCGTCCGGCCAAGGCTCTCTATCTCTTTGAGCAAAACGCCTATATACCGCTCCGCAAAAGCCACTTCCTCCAGATAGGCCTCTTTCAAGGCATCCCTTTCCTCAGATGTAATCGCTTGGGGAGTCGTCACCGCCTTACGCCACAGGCGCTCCGCTCGAACCTTATTGAGATAAGCGATGCCCCGCTTGGGTTGATAAGGCCCATGGGTATCCATAAAATGCACCCAGATGAAGAACGGTGTAGACTCTGAACACTCCTCTCGCATCCAGCGTACCGCTAGACGGACCAGTTTAGGGGCAGGCATATATGGCGTTCTGCGGACCAGCCGAACCGCTTTGGCCAAGTAAGTATATGCTGTTCGGGGTAACCTCGACGCGCGCTTGGACAACAACCCGTCTTCGAACACGTCGAACCCCCTAGCATAGCCGAAGCCGGCGGAGAGGAAAGGATTGGAGTTAAAAGCAGCCGTCTTGAACCCGTGCTGCCGAAGCACCGTCGCCAGCGTCGGCACACCGGAGAACAAAACTCCCTGGGATGTTGTTATCCATCTCGGATAACCAGACGTAAGGATAGCTGCGAACGATCCCCATGTATAGGGGGAATGTGTGAACGCTGCCTGAAACTGGACGGAAGAACTTAACCAAGGAAACTGCTCTGATGCTAGATTTAGATTGGGAAACTCCTGTGAAGAGGCTATGTCTGCGCGTAGGGAATCCAACGTTATTAGAATGACGTTCATCATAGATTCTCTATCCTACAAATTTCACCAAGCTCAACAGCCAATCCGGACTTAAATATGCCCGGTTTGAAAGATCTCACTGCACTATCTCCTCCGACGATAATCCTTGCCTATAACTGAAGCGAGGGCCAGAAGAACCCCCCAGTTTACATCGCCCCAGAAAAAGGGGAACAAATTAAGCACCAGAAGCGTGCCAACCCAGTAAAGGAGGATGGACCGCATTATGGACCAGGAGGGCGTCCCCCTAACCCTTTTCTGCCACATACTCAATGCAATAGAGATCTGCAAGAAGAGAACCAACAAGAGAAGTATACCTGTTAAACCATATCGGAACAAGGCTGCGAAAAAGAAATTATGGATATGATGTACCTGTCCACTTGGGCCAAACATCTGCTCCCAGCGGAGAAAACCAGCTGAGACTCGACTCACCTCACTGGCACCATATTGAGCACCCGCCCCAAACCCCCCAAGCCACTCAAGCAATGTACCATTTGTCCGAAACTCTCTGAGAACGCTTTGGATCTCCACCAATTTCACCTCCATAGAGGTGTCGGTCACCCCCATGGACTCAAGCCTGGTGCGAAAAGCATCAAAGACCTTGCCTAGCTTCCAGACCATTTGCCCTCCCAGGCCCCCTGCCCGCAACAGACTAATAAGGAATGCCGAGATGAAGAGAACTAGTATCGCAATGGCTACCAGATTTCTCACCAATCGGGGACATTTGCGAAGCGGTACTGCCAGCAACAACAGAACCCCTCCCACGATTAGAGCCGTCCTGTACATAGATACAAATACCGAGAGCATCGTGACGACCAACGCAGAACCGTATCGCATTAATTGCGATTTTGACAGCCGCGCTCCCAGGGCCACACCAAGAAATGGGAGCAACAAAAGCTTGTTGACCCAGAATTGATCGGCCACTCGCACCATCTTACCCGCAAGCCGCCACCGCAGACCAAATAAGACTACATCCAAGAGCTGCTGAAAAGCCACCAAAGCAATAAGAACACCGAAAACCAACCTCGCTTCTTCTTCCCCCCGCACATTAACCAAGCTAATAAAGTAAGCAGCAGATACGACTAGTAATTTATAAGTATCTGAAAGCAAATAACCCAGATCGTTTCCGCGAACCCAACCAACAACGAAACCCAAGACTCCAACTACTGCAGGGAGCATAATGTTCCATACATCATACCTTGTGAGAGATAGCCGCCCCCGTTGCAGGCGCGCGAAGAAAATCGGCAAAGAAAGAACAGCCGCCACCACCACTACAAAACCTACCAACACCCCAAAAACACGGAGTTCTCGTTGATGAACCAACTCTATACCAAACCTTAACCCTATCGCATCCCATGCCAGATTGTAGGCAACGATGATCAACACAATCAGAAAGATCCCTCGCTGGCGCGTCAACCGGATACACCAGAAAGATACCAGGGCTGCTGCGAGGATGAACTCCGCCCCAAAAGATAACAACGAGGATGACTCCACTCCCTAACCCCTCCATCTAGCCAGCATCCCGCTGAAATACGATCACCAACCCAAATACCCCTACCACTTCCGAAGCCACCACCGCCACCGCCGGCCCCACAAGCCCCAACGATCTTATCAACACCACGTTGAGAACAAGCTTGACCATGATCTGTGCCCCTATCGTTGTCAAGAACCATCGCTGCCATCCGAACACGGGCAACGCCTGCTGAAGCACGGTCCGCGCCATACCCAGAGGCAAAGCGGCCAATAGCAATTGAAACGCTAGAGTACCCCGAACATAATCCTCACCGTACAGCCCAGTCAACAACCATGGTGCAAAAATCCCTCCTACAAGACCGAGCAACAGCGTTACACCAGCAACTATTAGGGCAAGGCCCTGTGTAAACCTCCTGGCCCGCTCAAAGGACCGCCTAGCTAGGCGGGCCAGCGGAGGGATCGCAGCCGCCATCAAAACCAGGCCCAGGGTCCAGAGAAACTGAGGGATCATATAAACTGCCTGATATAATCCCACATCTCCTTGCCTACCCATCGCGCCGAGTAATATAATATCGAGATTGTTGTAAAGACGTAGGACGATCACAGAAATACCAAGAGGCAAAACGCTGCCCAACACAGCCCATGCTCTGGCCGGATTCCATCCCCACTGCATCGTTGGTTGCGCCTTCACCACGATGACCAGATAGAGGACGGATGCAAAACCAGCCAACCCCATCGCCACCGGCGCCCCAATGACCTCATTGCGCGATGAGACGAGCAGGTGAACCAACACCCATCCTAGCACGCCGTTTAGCACCCGCGAGATCGCCACGTGATGCATCTGCTCTAAACCCTGCAGTGGCCAGTCGAACGCGACCTCGCTGAAAATGACCAGGGGCGCAAAGAGGGCAAGCACCCTCTGCTCAAGAACAGTTCGCCCCATACTTAAGCCGAAACCGACAAATAGAAGGCAGGCCACCAAAGAGAATCCCAACTTGAGAATCCCAATACTGCCAATATACTCTCCCGCCTCCTCCCTGCGCTTTGCGACTTCTACACCTCCCTGCAAAGAGAGCCCAAAATCGGCCAGAGCGACAAAGAACAGCACCGCTCGATACCCTAGGCTCACAATGCCAAAGTACTCCGCGCCCAGCACCCGAGCAAGGTAAGCCAGGTATAGAAACTTGAGGGCCCGATTGACCCCGTTGGCTACTGCTACAGTGAAGAAGTTTCTGATGACCAAACGCCCGGCCGGCCTCGATAAGAAAGCGACCAGTTGCCTGTAATACCCCGCGGAGCCTTTCATAGCATTCATCAGTAAGGGGGCGTCTCATAAACCAAGAGATACAGTTGACGATAGCTGGCAAAGTTTGCAATTCTGGGCTCTCTGCTGACCCGAAGATTGACAAACGTGATCCCCTCTATCTCGATGGAACTGCCTTCCCTCTCTCCTGTCTGTTCAACGACCTCCCGCAAAATACTATGCGCGAGGAAGGGACGCACAAACACGGCCTTGTTGGCCAGCCAATATCTAGGCTGGTACCGCCAGAGGAATGACGTTATGTCCCCACTATCAAGATAGGGAATTATCTTCCCGTCCGTAATTCCGTCCAGGCTAAGCAGTTCCAAATCGGAACGCAAATAGTACCTATCTTGCACCTCATAGATGAGAACGGTTGCTCCCTCCTCCGCAATCTGGTTGATGTATTCAATTATCCTTCTCTCCGTTATCACGCTAAAAGTGAGCCCTCGCTCACTCTGCTCTTTGACCCGTATTGCGGCACGAACAACCGGTGAGCTCAGAAAGAAAAAAATAGCCATCAATAGCACAATGCCATACTTCCTCTTACTCAGTAGGCCCCAGGCCTCCGCCAACCCTGTCCCTGTCCCAAGTGCAATAAAGGGAACCACTGGCAGCATATACCTTTCAACATCCCACCCGGCAGGAAACACAAATGAGAACATAAAGAAATAACTGCCTATCACCAAAGCGGAAAATAGAAACACCATTAAATATGTACTATCTTTCCTCCGCCTCACTGCCCCCCATAGGAGAAAGCAGAGCCAAAAGAACAGAGGATAACTTGAAAAGAGTTCCAGCGCTGACGAGGAAAAATAAAACCCGGAGACCCTACGGGCCGTTTCTCTCATAGCAAAGGTACGGCAATAGCCCGATGTAGAAGGCACCCCCAAAGTGACATAAGAATAGCCAAAATACAAGAGAGCCGGCAGTAGCGAGAGCAAGAACACACCTATAAGCGATAGAACACTTTTTCTCTCCCTCCGGTGAACAATGATCAATGCCAGCAAACTAAGGAGTACAACAACGAGAGCATCCGGTCTAACCAGAGGAATCGCTGACCATACCACGCCAACAGGCCATACCTTTGTCCACGTGGGCTTAAACTGTATGAGCCAAGAAGTCAAGACAACAAGAAAAGCGACCAAACAGATCAGCAACGAAGACTCGTACAACAGAAATCCCGGTATCGCTAAGAAGTAAAAAACTACAACAAGTCCCAGCCCTCCAACAATCTTCGAACCACCAACGATATTACACATCCGGTAAGTAAAAAACAAGGCTAGGAGTGTAAAGAGAAAGCTGATGATTTTGGCCCAGATTACCCCGTCTCCCGGAAGGATAAAACCTAACGCAAGAATAGTCGCCCACAAGGGGGAAGTACTCCCAGAGGAGAACTCCTGCGGGTTAAATGAGAACCAGTCCCCTTTCGAGATGTTTCTCGCGTAGATCAGATAAATAGTGGAATCACCATAGAAGGTGTCCAGAAGCAACACGCCACACAATATCGCCGTCCCACCAACGGCAAAGATCGCAAGACCAGCAATCCACCGCTCTGCACCATATTCTACTATTTCCAAAGAGCCTCCTTCTCTACTCTCCATTCCCTCCCACCTTGCTCTCCAGCTCGCGCTTATATGCAAGTAACTCCCCATCTCCCACCCACGCCTCCAACATCACCTCCAACTCCCGCTCCACCATCAGCCCCTGTACTCCCTCACTGAACTGCTCCACCTGATACGCCACTACATCCAGCACCATCTGCCGGTCCCATATTCCTTCCTCCACCAACCCCACCATGGCCCGTCCCTGGTACTCGGCCAGCCGAAAATCCAGCGGGACGGCTACACTCTCCAACTCAAAATAACGCAGCCGCTCCTCGTACACCGCGGCCTGCTCTATATCTCCCAGATCGCGGTGTGCCTTGAACAACCGGTAAAGCGCATAAAGGTTCCCCGGATCCAGCGCCAGTGCCTTGCGCCAAAACAGGATTGCAAGCTCACCACTGCCATACGAAGCCTGCGCATCGGCTAGCTTCAGATAATTAGCCGCTGCCGGAAGTGACCGTGATCCGATCCTTCCCGCTTCGTACTCCCTCACCGCCGCCTCGGCATCCCCTATAGAGTCGTACACGTCCCCCAGCTCCAGATGCACCAATGGATTTCGAGGCCGCACCGCTAGCGCCTGCTGTAGGACCTCTAGCGCTGCCTCGCTCTCCCCTAAAGAAACATATCCCCGCGCCAACAACCTCAACGCCTGCACGTTGCGGGAGTCCCACCGCACAGCCTCTTCCAAATGGGCCATCCCTGCTGCCAATTCCGCCTCATCCACCACCTGCTCAGGGGCAAGGCGATCGGGGAATACAGGCACTAGAGCCGCATCCAGGGCCCGCCCCCCCGCTTCGAGGTGGTAAACGGACAATCCATAGGGTGCTAGCCCCAAGCCCAGAATCAGCAGGAGGCCAAAGGCGCTAACAATCCCACCCCACCATCGCCATCCCATCGTTCTATCCCCCGCCCTCCCGATACCAGCCATTAGCGGCAACGGGGATCAATCGAGCATCTCCCACTCCGTCAGTGCCACAAAACACGACCCCGGCATCTCCCCCTGATCACAGTACGAGGTGTCGATGGGCACATCAGGTGTTTCGATCGTCGCCGTCGAGAGAGGAAGGGTCAATGCCCGGGCCGCATTAATTATAGCCAGATCCATTCCTTCGTCAAGTTCCGGAGCAAACTCTACGCGGACCGCCTTCTCGGCCTCCCGCGCCAGTCGCTCGTACGCCAGACCTAGTTCCCAGTAGCCCAGGGGGTTGTCGGGCCGCTGGCGGACGAATTCGGAGAAGGCTCCTACCGCCTCCTCCGGCTCACCCAACAACAGGGCCGTCCGTCCCAGCCAGCGGTACGCCTGCGCGTTGGCCCCACCCGCCCGGACCGCGGCCCGGAAGTGGACAGCGGCCTGCTCAGCCAGCCGCCGCGCATCCCCATTCTCCAGTGGCTTCAGGAGCAACAGGGGGTCATCCCGCCCCTGTCCCTCAACCGCTAACGCCCGCTCCAGCAACCGCCCTCCCTGTTCCTGATGGTAGAAACCTAGGGCGTGCGGTGTCACCCACACGCCCATCGCCAGAACGAACGCCAGGACAACGCCGACTATCCACCAACGATTCATTCCCAACCCTCACCGCCGCCTAGGTCAACGCCACCATCCGGCTCCATCTCTCCTCGGGCGGCAGAGCCGAACAGGGTGATCCTCCAGAATCTCATATACCCTCTCGTAATCCACTGTCCAATACCGGTGGACCAACATATTGCGGAATCGCGCCATCCTCTGCAGCCTCTCACTCAGCGCCAGAGAGATGACCCCAGCCTCGCCCAGAATCGCAAAGCACTCGGCATACTCTTCCGGGACCCGGTGCAGCCGCTGGGCGCTTACGTGGAAGCATATCTGGATGGCAGCCTCTATCGCCACCAGCAGGCGATAACACGCCAGATCGAGCACATCTTGATCGGCAAGGAATGCCTCCTTTGGCAACGATCTGATCCGTTCCAGTCGCTCCAGGGACTGACGGATATCCTGGAAGCGACTCGCTATCAGATCCCGGTTCATTCCCATGAAGTCATCGCCTCTTTCAAAGCCCTATGCCGCAACGGCTTCAGATCCAGATACCGGGAGAGCACTCGCTCCGCCCAACGCACGCGCACATCTTCGGCCCGGGAGAAGAGCAAACGACCCTGTAGCACATGATAACAGAAACTCACCGGGGCCCAGTTCAACACGCGAACGTCCACAGGGAAGCGACGCTGCTCGCCCCCTCGACTCGACGTCACCAAAGCGGACTCAACGGCCATTCCCAAGTCGAGCGCTAGCGAACCGGCCCATGCTTGCTCCGCCGCCTTCACGTATACGCCCACATCGATATCGTGAAAAGGTCGATCTTCCAGAAACGACCCATACGCATAGGCGAACACGACCTCCGGCCGCGCTGCAAGGGCTTCCCCCAGCACGGCAAGGATCTCCTCGCGCACTCCCCTGGGGCAGTCGAACAGCTTCTCTTCCACGAGCCCGTGCCTCTATGCCGGCCGAATGTCCAACCCACCGTTGCTCCGACTACACCTCGAACAGATCCCCCGCAAGCAAGTATATGATATCCCAATCCCCCCACAAGACAAGTCTGCAGCGCGATCCGGGTTCTCGTGCAACGGCGAACCCATTTGCCTCCCCGCCCGCCCCGTGGTACACTTTCTTCAGAGGCTGGTCGCGAAGGCGGGCAAGCGGAAAAACCGCTTCCATCAGTTATGGCAAAGAAACGAGCGCGCAGCACGAAGGCGAAAGGAAAGCGAAAGGGCAGGAAGCGTCGCACAACGCGCCAGATCCACCTGAGCACCGACGCCATCCTAGATATCGTGGGCTACCTCACCGTCTTCACGGCGCTGTTGACCCTCCTGGCACTCCTCTCCACCCGCCGGGGTGCCCTCCTGGGGCCGTGGGTCCGCCTGCTGGAGCACACCTTCGGATGGGGCGTCT
>DUEL01000054.1 GCA_011192125.1 Thermoflexia bacterium | reverse complement strand
CTGGAATGCGCTGGAGCCGTGAGGGAGCGGAGAACCTCATCCCCGTGAGAGCGGCCATTATGAGCCGCCGCTTTGAAGACCTATGGCGCACCGCCTACAACTCGCCCCCAAACTGAAGCACACCCCCTCCATCAGCAGCACTTGCCATCTTCAGGGGGTGATGCTATAATTTGAGTGCACGGGCGCGTAGCTCAGTTGGTCAGAGCGCGTCACTCACATTGACGAGGTCAGGGGTTCGAGTCCCTTCGCGCCCACCTCCTTATTGCATAAGGCCGCGGCCCCTGTGTGTGGGGAGATCCGCGGCCTCGTGCTACTAGTGGAGTTTCAATATGCTTACCGATTCCCGTCGCCGATCCCAACTCGACTGGCTCGTCAGCAATCTCCGCTGGTTGCTCCTCGTTGCTGTCATCATCTTCGCTTTCCTGACCCCCGAGTACGGGTTCGAGGGTCCCTTCGCCCCCTTCCTGATCGCTACCATCGCCACCGCCGCTCTATATAACCTGGTCCTTATGCTCCTGATGCTCTACGAGACCTTCCCGCGGTCGATGGCGTGGATCACGCTGGGCACAGACGCGGCTCTCTCCGTCGCCCTGATCGCCGCCTCCGGTGGTTTCCCTAGTCCCTTTCTCTTCTTCGGCATCCTCCCTGTCATCACGGCGGCCCTCCGATTCTCCTTCCCCATCAGCATCCTGGTCGCTCTTTTCATCACGTCAGGCTACTTCGGGATCGGCCTCCTCTATGCGCCGACCCCCTCTCTCTCGGCCGCTCTTCCGTGGCTGGGAAACGCCGCCACGTTGCTCCTCGCTGCCCTGATCGCCGGGCTGGTGGGGCAGCGCATGCGCCGCTACATCGCCGCGCTGGCCGAGGCGGAGCGGGCCGAGGAGCTCCGCCGCCTCCGCGCCCGCCACCAGCAGTCCCGCCTCATCTTCGAGTTGGCCAGCACCCTCAGTGCGACCCTGAACTACCAGCGGGTCCTGGAAGCGATGTTGGACGTGGGGGAGATCGGCCTGCAGGAACTGGGACAGCGGGCCGTCTCCCAGGTCAGCATCGTCTTCCTCTTCGACAAGCAGCAACAGCTCCGCGTCGTTGCCTCCCGGCGGCTCTCGCCGCGCGACGAGCGGATCGTCATCCCTGGCCGTCGCGGCGTCGTCGCCCAGGCCCTGATGACCGCCGAGCCCGCGCTGAGCAAGAACCCGGGGCAGGACCCCGAACTGGGTCAGTTCATCGCGATGCACCGATGCCAGGAGGCGGTGGCGGTCCCGCTGCGGGCCGGCTTTGAGAACTTCGGCGTCGTCGTCTTCGGCAGCCCTGTCCCGGGCCTCTACACGCCCGACTATCAGGACCTGCTGGTGGCGATGTGCAATCAGGCGGTGGTGGCGCTCCAGAACGCCCGTCTCTACCAGAACCTGATGGAGGAGAAGGAGCGGATCGTCGCCGTGGAGGAGGACGCGCGCAAGAAACTGGCCCGCGATCTCCACGACGGCCCCACCCAGTCCATCGCCGCTATCGCGATGCGCCTCAACTACGTGCGGAAGATGATGGAAACAGATCCGGACCAGGCAGCGCAGGAACTCACGCGCCTGGAAAAGCTGGCCCGGCAGACGACCAAAGAGATCCGTCATATGCTCTTCACCCTCCGCCCCCTGATCCTGGAGACCCAGGGGTTGCGCGCCGCGCTGGCCCAGTACATCGCCAAACGGGCCGAGACCGACCCCCTGCCGGTCCATCTGGAGGCCCCGGAGGGCGTGGACGAGCGGTTGGACAAGGACGCGCAGGGGGTGATTTTCTACATCATCGAAGAGGCCATCAGCAACGCCCGGAAGCACGCCAACGCCGAGAACATCTGGGTCCGGCTCAGGGTGGAGGACGACACGTTCGTCGCCGAGGTGGAGGACGACGGGCAGGGGTTCGACCTAGACGCGGTGCTGGCGGACTATACCTCCCGCGGCAGCCTGGGGATGACGAACATGTTCGAGCGGGCGGAACTGGTCGGCGGGCAACTGGACATCCAGACTGCACCGGGGCACGGCACCCGCGTCCTCCTCACCGTCCCTCTGGAGAGTCAAGGTGGTTGAGGCGATCGGCCTGCAACCCTGGTTCTGGCTGGGGGGGTCGCTGCTGCTGGCCCTGCTCGCCACATGGACGATGTGGTGGCTGGAGAGGGCGAAGGAACGCGACCTGCGCATCGCCTCTTTTCTGGATGGGCCTGTCTTCCCCATCCTCGTCGAGATCGGACGGCTTCTTTTCTACCTGGGCGTCCCCTTTGCCGCCTTGCTGTGGGGTCGGGATGCCGTCATCGGCCGACTGATGGGCCTTCAACCTCTGCTGGCTCTGAACGGCCTGGCGGGCGATCCGGCCCCGGCCGCCGAGGTCGCGGCGAACCTGGCGGACTGGGTGCGGGACGTGGGCTGGACGGCGGGGTTGGGAGCGGCCGCCTGGGCCGTGCTCGCCCTTGGCTGGTGGACGGTACGACGGGGGACGAACCCGCCCCGTCTGGACGATGGGCTGCTCTCCGGAGCCGTCGGCCTGCGGGAGGCGGCCTACCACGAGGTCCACTGGGCCTTCTACCGGAACGCGCCCATCGTCGCGTTGGGCCCCTACTGGGGGACCTGGGCCGGGCTGGGGCTGGCCGCGCTGGAGGCGGTCCTCAACCCCTTCTGGCGGGCCGGTCTCCGCGACGCCGACCGGGCCTCCCTGCCCCTGCTCCGTGCCGGAATGGCCTTCGTCAGCGCTGCCCTCTTCCTGAAGACGGGGAACCTCTGGCTGGCGATCCTGGTCCATTGGGGCGTGCTGTGGGGCCTCTCCGCGACGGCGAATTCTGGTTTCACCACAGAGACACAGAGGGCGCAGAGTAATCCTTAAAAATTTTTCCTCTGTGCTCTCCGTGCCTCTGTGGTTCCTACCTCCTCATCGCCTCCAGTAGCCGTCGGGTCCGTTCTTTGGTCCCCGCCTCCTGCCCCCCCACCGGCCCCACACAGCCGGGGCAGCCGTCGGCGCAGGGGCAGGTGCGGACGCGGTCCAGCGCCGCCCCCAGCAGCGGTTCGAACACCTCAAAGAGGCGGGGGCCAAGGCCAGCACCGCCCGGCACCCGGTCGTAGAAGGTGACGCGAGGCAGGTTCGTCTCCGGCGCGCGGGCCTCCACCGCCGTCCCCAGATCCCCCGGCGCGCACAGGATCTGCAGCGGAGCCAGGTGGCGCAGCAGGTAGGCCAGGCCGGAGAGCGCGCTGCGCGCCCCCCGCGCCCGCTCCGCCCGCCGGTGGCAGACCGGGCAGAGGGTGATCAGGTTGTCCAGGGCGTTCGCCAGCCGGTAGAGGTCGTTGACGCCGGGGACGTAGCCGAAGGCGTGGAAGGGAACGATGTGGTGCACGTCGTGCTGGCGGCCTTCCCGCTCCGGCGCGCCGCAGTACCGGCAGCGGTACCCGTCCCGGGCGCGGGCCGCGTCCCGCTGCGCCGGCCAGTTGGGGCCGTAGTCCACCACCGGCCGCAGGACCCGCTCCTCCTGCAGCCGGTCCACCAGGTCCTCAGAGAGATCCAGCCACACCCCCACCGTCTCCATCCGCTGCTCCGGCAGGTCCACCTCCCCCCACCCCAGCACCTCGTGGGTGTAGCGGCGGATCTGCCGGTAGCCGGTGACCCGCGTGGTCACCTCCACCGCGCCCCAGGCGGTGGTCCAGGGACCGGCCACCCGATGGCGCACCGTCTCGATCACCCGCACCTCGGTCGTCGCGCTGGCGCGGGTGTAGAACTCCACCTCCTCCGCCCGCACCCGCGCGATTCCTGCCTCCCAGTCCAGTTCCTCTACGAGGTAGGAGGCTCCCTCGTGCAGATAGACCGCGCCCGGATAGACCAGCATCGGCGCGCTGGGTCGGTCGATCTGGCCGATCACACGAGGCGGGTCGGCGCTGACGTCCTGGATCACCACCACGTCCGGCGTGCTGGTGCGCAGCCCCACCGCTCCGGCCGGGTATCCCTCGCCGACCCAGGTGTAGCGGCCGTTGGACCGGTGGACCGCTCCCTCCTCTGCCAGCAGGTCGAGCAGGTCCTTTACGTCGGCAAGGTGTCCAAACCCCTCCCCGGCCTCGAAGGGGAGTTCGAAGGCCGCGCAGGCGACGTGGTCGGCCAGGATCGCCGGGTTGTCCGGGTCCAGCAGCGCTTCTTCGACCGGGCGGCCGAAGAAGTAGCGGGGGTGGGTGGCGATGTACTGGTCGAGCGGGGAGGAACTGGCGATGAGAATCGCCAGGGAGGCCCCGGCGCGCCGCCCGGCCCGGCCCGCCTGCTGCCAGGTGCTGGCGACCGAGCCGGGGTAGCCGACCATCACGCAGGCGGTGAGTTCGCCGATGTCGACCCCCAACTCCAGCGCGTTGGTCGCCACCACCGCCCGCACCGTCCCCTCCCGCAGCCCCCGCTCGATCTCCCGCCGCTGGGAGGKAAGATACCCTCCCCGGTAGCCCCGCACCCGCCGGGGATCCCCACCGTGCGCCGCCACCAGGTCCCGCAGGTAGCCCAGAAGGACCTCGGTGGTCAGCCGGGCGCGGGCGAAGAAGATGGTCTGCAGGTCGGCCTTCAGGAGGCGGTCCGCCACGTCCACCGCCGCCAGCACCACCGACCGCCGGATCCCCAGTTGGGGGTCGACCAGGGGCGGGTTGTAGAGCAGGAAGTGCTTCTCCCCTCGGGGTGAGCCGTCCTCCTCCACGGGATGGACCGGGACCTCCAGCAGCCGCTCCGCCAGACCCTGCGGGTTGGCGATGGTGGCGGAGGCGCACAGGAAGCGGGGCTCCGCCCCGTAGAACCGGCACACCCGCCGGAGCCGGCGCAGCAGGTTGGCGACGTGCCCTCCGAAGACCCCCCGGTAGACGTGGAGTTCGTCCAGCACCACCCAGCGGAGGTTGGAGAAGAAGCGGGCCCAGCGGGTGTGGTGGGGGAGGATCCCCGCGTGGAGCATATCGGGGTTGGTCACCAGCAGACGGGCCTGGCGGCGGATGGCGGGTCGGTGGGAGGAGGGGGTATCGCCGTCGTAGGGACGGACGGCGATGGGGGCCTGGAGCGCGTCGATCAGCGGCGACAGGGCGGCCAGTTGGTCGTGGGCTAGAGCCTTGGTGGGGAAGAGATAGAGGGCACAGGCGGAGGGGTCGCTGAGCAGGGTGTGGAGGACCGGCAGGTGGTAGGCCAGGGACTTGCCGGAGGCGGCGGGGGTGGCGAGGACGACGTTCTCCCCCGCCAACGCGGCCTCGACGGCCTCGGCCTGGTGGGTGTAGAGGGATTCGATCCCCAGCGACCGCGCCGCATCGACCAGGCGGGGGTCCAGCCCGGCGGGCCAGGGGGCGGTGCGGGCCGGCCGCGCCGGGATGCGCTCCCACGCCGTGACGCACCGCATAAAGTCCGGGTCGGCCCGGAGGCGAGAAAGCAGGTCGGTCAGGGTGTCCATCGTTCACGCATCACGCAACACGCGGAACACAGAACGCCGGAGGCAGGTTGCAGGTTGCAGGATCATTTCGAGAGAAACGGGCTATCCTTCACGAAGAGCCGCCAGGGAGCGGTGCGGGCGCGCTCGTCGCCGGTGACGCCGACGCGGGGGCTCCGCCCGACGCGGTCATCCGGCACCGGTTCCCCCTCCTCCACGAACAGCAGCGCGTCCGGCGCGCACAGGTCCGCCCCGTCGAACCGGAGGTCGATGCCGAGGGCCTGGCAGAGCCGGCCGGGGCCGTTGGTCAGGTCGGGTCGGCCACCGCGCAGCGCCCGCATCCGTTCGACCCCCTCCAGCGGCTCCAGCGCGCGGATGAGGACCGCCGCCGGGAAGCCCTCGGGGCCGGTGACCAGGTTGAGGCAGTGGTGGACGCCGTAGATGAGGTAGACGTAGGCGTGGCCGGGTGGGCCGTACATCGCCGCGTTCCGCTCCGTGGGGCCGAAGCGGGCGTGGGAGGCCAGGTCGTCCTCGCCGATGTATGCCTCCACCTCGACGATCCGCCCGCTCAGCCGCTCGCCGTCCAGCACCCGCACCAGCACCCGTCCCAGCAGGTCGCGGGCCACCTCCAGCGTATCCCGGTCGAAGAACTCACGTCCCAAGCGGGTCATCGGCGAACCGAGGGTCCCGTTCCAGGGTCCGGCGCAGCCCCTCCCGCAGGTCCACCTTCGGCTCGTAGCCGAGGAGCCGTCGGGCGAGGGTGATGTCGGCGCAGAGGCGGG
>DUEL01000053.1 GCA_011192125.1 Thermoflexia bacterium | reverse complement strand
GACCCAGTTCGGAGAGCATCGCGCCCAGGTTGTTGAGGCTCGTGGCGAGATAGGGGAGGAAGGCCTGGGGGTTGGCCTGGGCCAGTTGACGGTAGAGGTCCACCGCCTCCTTCGTGGCCGCCAACGCCTCCTCCCGCCGACCCAGGGCGGAGAGGACGTTGCCCAGGTTGTTGAGGCTCATCGCCAGGTCGGGGCGGAAGGCCTGGGGGTTGGCCTCGGCCAGTTGACGGTAATGCTCCACCGCCTCCTTCGTGGCCGCCAACGCCTCCTCCCGCCGACCCAGGGCGGAAAGGGCGATCCCCAGGTTGTTCAAGGCCCCCGCGCGGTCGGTGGCGGCGCCCTCCGGCAGCCGGTCGGCCTGGAGCCGGTAGAAGCGGGCCAGGAAGGGACGGAGGAGGAGGGTGCGCTCGGGGTGCGGGAGGGCCCCCTGCCAGGCCGCCAGCCAGGACCGGGCCACCCCGTCCGGCAGGGCGTGGGCCGTCCCCTCCAGCCACCCGGCCACGGTCTCCAGCGCCGCTTTGGCAGCCTCCTCCGCCCCCGGCGCGGCTGCCTCGCTCAGGCGAGGCAGGACCTCCGCGACCAGCCGCGCTGGCCAGGCCAACACAGCCAGTTCCGGGGTCTGGACGGGATCAATCACTACAGGGCCTCCCGCCTCTTCCGCCAACCGACGCGCCGCTGTGCCGGCCTGCTTGATCTCCTCGGCGGTCGGCAAGGCGGCGGCTGTCAGATCCCCCAGGCCTTCCCTGTACCGGGCCATCACCACGTCGGCCAGGGGGTCGGGGACGATGGGGGGCAGGAGCCATCGGCTCCCCTCCGGGGCGGGGAAGAGGGCCGTCAGCCGGTGGGCCAGCCAGATGGAGTCCAACTGCCTCCCATCGGCCATCCGCGTCCGGAGGGGGAAGTGGGCCCCCCACCACGCCGCCACCTCCTTCGGCGCGGCGAAGAGCCGGCCCAGGCTGGCCGCCACCAGCGCCCGCTCGATCCGGTCCTGCGCCTCCCGCCATATCTCGGGGACCTCCAGCAGCGGGCCCCCGCCGTGGGCGCGCAGCGTCCGCCGCCACCGCGCCTGCTCCCACCTCTCCCACAGGGCGGCCAGGACCGTCACCTCGTCCTCGCTCCGGGCCACCCGGTGACCATAGGCGGCCAGGAGGGCCAGGGCCAGCAGCGCCAGCGCGGTCTGAGGGAGCGCGTTCGGGTCGTAATCCACCTCACCAAACCCCGCGTCGGGCGGGGCCAGCCGCTCCCGGAACAGGGCGCGGGCCGCGCGGAAGATCGCCCGCCGGTCCTCCGGCTCCTCCACCCGGGGGACGGCCCGGACCTCGTAGCGGACCATCGTCTCCCCCAGCACCTCGGCCGCGTAGCCCGCCGTGGGGGTCTGGGGGTTAGCGCGCATCAGGAAGAGGAGGGCCAGGGGGTGGTCCCGTTGGCGGGCGTTCTCCCGGATCGCTCCCATCAACTGCCTCAGTTCCTCCTCCGGACGCTGCCCGGCGTAATCCACGATGAGGAGGGTGGGCCGCTCTGGACGGCTCCAGGTCGGGAGGTGTTGCTCCCACCTGGGGGTGGTGGACCGCTCGGGGACGAAGTAGGCCTGCCAGCCGCCTTCCTGCTCCCCCTGGAGGGTGTGGGCCACCTCCACGGCGGTCCGGGTCTTCCCCACGCCGCCGGGGCCCCAGAGGATCCAGGCGCGGGTCTCGTCGGAGCGAAGGTCCCGCAGGCCCTGGACGATCTCGTCCCGCAGGGCCTCGTGGGCCTTGCCCCGGAAGGGGACGAGACGGTAGGGGGCCCTGAGGGATTCCAGGAGGTTCTCGGGGGTCAGTTCCTTCGGGGCCTCCAGCGTGGCCGGGCGCAGCGCGTTCCAGGCCGCCTCGCGGCGGCGGCGGTCCAGTTCGTCGGCGACGCGGCCGGGGAGCGCCTCGGCCATCTCGTCCAGCCGGGCCTCGATGGCCCTCAGACGGTCCCTGTACTCCCGGAAGAGCACGTCCCGCACGCGGTCCCGGAAGTCGGCCACCTGCCACAGCCGCCCCCACACGCACTCGGCGTAGCGCCGGGCGGCGGCGGCGCGCTCCTCCGGCAGGAGGGGAAGTTCCCCCAGGCTCCGCTCCAGCGCCCGGACCAGGTGCCCGCCCTGCCCCTGCTCCAGGGCGAGCCGCAGCGCCTCCCGGAAGGAGGAGAGATCGTGCGTCGGCAACTGGAGAAAAGCGTCGGCGACGTCGTGCCAGCCCCGCTCTCGCGCCTCCGTGCGGAAATCTGCCTCCGCCTGCTCCAGGGCCTCGGCCAGGCGTCGCCGGGTCTCCCGCCGATCCAGTGCCCTTGTCGTCTCCTCCACGGCCCGCTTGGCGAGGCCCGCGCCGGGCACACCGACCTCGGCCAGCACCTCCAGCGCCAGGGTCACCACGCTCCGGACGGTCTCACGCCCCTCGTCCACACCCCACCTCCTGGCAGGATTGTAGGGGAAAAGTTGGATGAGCGCAAGAATGCCCTGCGACTGAAGTCGCGGGCTACGAGAAGCCAAGCCCGGCCTCCGCCGGGCTCCCCTCCCCTCATCGGTGGAGAGATAGCCGCCGAAGGGCGGCTTTGCCACCCCTGTAGCCGCGGCTTCAGCCGCCGAGAGGGGGGATGCCCTGCGACTCAAGTCGCGGGCTACGRGRAGCCAAGCCCGGCCTCCGCCGGGCTYKCCCCTGTCGAAGAGGGGAGGCGAGAGCCGCCGGAGGGCGGCTTGGCAGTTCGTAGCCGCGGCTTCAGCCGCCGGGAAAGCTTTTTCGCCCGGCGGTTCACCGCCGGGCTCGTTCCGCAAAGCCCCTTCGGGGCTGAACAGCCCGCAGGGCTTCGCTACCTGAGCCCGGACGTTCACGTCCGGGCGGCCGTTCGGGGAGGGCGAGGGAGATTCCCGGCAAGTTTGCTACCCTATGCCCGAACCCTTGTCCAAACCCCACACCAATCGGTTGACAGTTTCCCCCCTTTCGGCTAGAATGGCGGACACTATTTTAAGGAGATTGGGGATCGGAGGATGAGCAAGCGAAAGCACTGGACCAGCGCCGAGATCCGTCAGAGTTTCCTGGACTTCTTCGCCGAGCGGGGGCATACCATCGTCCCCAGCGCCAGCCTGGTGCCCGCCGACGACCCGACGCTTCTGTTCACCAACGCCGGGATGAACCAGTTCAAGGACGTCTTCCTGGGCATCGGCACCCGCCCCTACAAGCGGGCCGCCGATACCCAGAAGTGTATGCGCGTCTCCGGCAAGCACAACGACCTGGAGGACGTCGGCCGCGACACCTACCACCACACCTTCTTCGAGATGCTCGGCAACTGGTCCTTCGGCGATTACTATAAGAAGGAAGCCATCGCCTGGGCCTGGGAACTGCTCACCGAGGTCTGGGGGCTGGAGCCGGAGCGTATCTGGGTCTCCTGCTTCGAGGACGACAAGGGCGACCTGGGCCGGGATGAGGAGGCAGCCGGGTACTGGCGGACCGAGACCTCGATCGACCCCTCCCACATCCTCTTCTTCGGCCGCAAGGACAACTTCTGGGAGATGGGGGAGACCGGTCCCTGTGGCCCCTGCAGCGAGATCCACTACGATCGGGGTCCGGAGTTCTGCGACCGGAAGGACGACCCCGACCACGTCTGTGGGGTCAACGCCGACTGCGGCCGGTTCATCGAACTGTGGAACCTGGTCTTCATCCAATACAATCGGAAGGAGGATGGTTCCCTAGACCCCCTCCCCGCCCGCCACGTGGACACCGGGATGGGGCTGGAGCGGCTGGTCGCCATCATGCAGGGGGTCGATTCCAACTACAAGACCGACCTGTTCCTCCCCATTATGGACCGGGTCCAGGAGATGCTGGGCCACACCGACGCCGAGCGGGAGGAGAACATCGTCGGCTACCGGGTCATCGCCGACCACGGCCGCGCGGTCACCTTCCTCATCGGCGACGGAGTCCTCCCCGGCAACGAGGGCCGCAACTACGTGCTGCGGATGATCCTCCGGCGGGCGGTCCGCTTCGGCCGGAAGATCGGCTTCACCGAGCCGTTCCTGGACGAGGTCGCCAAGGTTGTCATCGAGATGATGAGTCCCGTCTTCCCCGAACTGGAGAAACGGCGGGAGTTCATCCTCTCCGTCGTCCGCCAGGAGGAAGAGCGGTTCCTGCGCACGCTGGACCAGGGGCTGGCCCGGCTGGACGAGGTGATCGAGGAGGCCAAGGGCCGAGGGGAGAAGGTGATCCCCGGCGAAAGCGCCTTCCACCTCTACGACACGTTCGGCCTCCCCCTGGAGATCACCCGCGACGTGGCAGAGGAGCACGGGTTGACGGTGGACGAAGAGGGGTACCACGCCGCGATGGAGGAGCACCGCGAGCGGGCACGGGCCGCCGAAGCGTTCCACGCCGTCGACGCCGAGAGCCTGAAGCACTACCAGGACCTGTTGGACGATCTGAAGGAAAAGAGACTCCTCCCCGCAACCGGCGTGGGGTACGACCCCTACACCACCACCGAGTTGGAGACCCAGGTGCTCGCCATCCTCCGGGACGGCAAGCCAGTGGATTCCGCCCAGGAGGGGGATCGGGTAGAAGTGGTCCTTCTGGAGACCTGCTTCTACGTCGAATCCGGCGGGCAGGTGTCCGACACCGGCGTCATCGCCGCCTATCCGGAGGGGGCGGAGGAACCGATCTGGGAGATCGCCGTCGAGGATACGCGCCAACCGGTCGAGGGACTCATCGTCCACGTCGGCGAGATCACGCTGGGTGAGCCGCGCGTAGGCGACACCGCCTGGGCGCTGGTGGACTACGAGCGGCGGATGGACATCGCCCGCAACCACACCGCCACCCACCTCCTCCACGCCGAACTCCGCTACGTCCTGGGCGAGCACGTCCAGCAGGCCGGCTCCCTTGTCGCTCCGGACCGGCTCCGCTTCGACTACACCCACCCGACGATGCCCACCCAGGACGAACTGGACGAGGTGGTCCGGCTGGTGAACGAGGCGATCCTGATCAACTACCCGGTCACCTGGGACTACGAGCCCTATCGCCAGGCGCTGGAGGAGGGGGTGATCGCCCTCTTCGGCGAGAAGTACGGCGACRTCGTGCGGGTCCTGCGCATCGGCTGGCCGGAYGARCCCTACAGCCAGGAACTCTGCGGYGGYACCCACGTYGAGGAGACCGGYGAGATCGGCTCCTTCTACATYATYTCCGAGCARGGGATCGGCGCGGGGGTGCGCCGGATCGARGCGGTCACCGGSCGCGGGGCCGTGGAGTGGGTCCAGMRGCACCTCCGYGTCCTCCGCTCCTCCGCCGCCCACCTCCTCTGCCAGCCKGAGGAACTGGARCGGAAGACGTTGGAGACGCTGGGMGAACTYCAGGCCGCCCGCAAGGAGATCGAGCGCCTCCAGCGGGAACTGGCCCGGTTCCGGTTCGAKCGGCTGATGRGCAAGGTCCAGGAGGTCGARGGRATCCCGCTGCTGGCAGCCAAGGTGGAYGCGCCGGATATGGAYAYGCTGCGGGAGATGACCGACTGGTATCGGAATCGAGTGCGGTCCGGCGCGGTGGTGCTGGGCGCGGTGATCAAGGGGCGGCCCGCCTTCGTCGCCGCCGTGACCTCCGACCTGGCGGAGCGGGGGATCGACGCCGTGCGGTTGGTGCGCGGCGTGGCTCAGGTGGTCGGCGGGGGCGGCGGCGGCCGGCCCACGCTGGCCCAGGCCGGCGGCAAGGAGACCCACCGACTGGACGAGGCGATCCGTAAAGCGCCAGCCCTGTTGCGCGAGATGGTGGGCGGGAAGTAAAGCAGGAGGAGGATGGGGGAGGTCATCTACCTACAGGAAACGGACGACCTGACCGTGGTGCGCGGCCGACTGCGGACCGCGCGGAACGGTCGGGTCGTCATCGTTGTGCCGTGGGACGGTCGCTTCCTCTCCCGCCCGCTGGACGGGGAACTCCTGTGGCGGGAGGCAGAGCGGCGTGGGCTGGAGGTGGCCATCGTCAGCCCCGACCCCGAGCGGCGGGGGGTGGCCCGCCAGATGGGCTTTTCCGCCTTCCCCACCGTCGCCGATGCGGAGGCCGCCCCCACCTGGCGCCGACCCAAGCCCGAGCGCCCCGAGCCTCCCCCCCGCCTGTGGTGGGAGGAGGAACCGGAGGTCCGTCCCCCCTCCCGGCCGGTGCCCCCTCCCTGGGCGCAGCGCGCCCGCCAGGGAGGACGGG
>DUEL01000052.1 GCA_011192125.1 Thermoflexia bacterium | reverse complement strand
GGTGGAGTGGCTCCACTTCCCGCCGCGGGAGGGGAAGTGGGCGTGGGGCTTCTCCTCCGCCTGCCGGGCCCGGCTGCGGCTGTTGTGGCAGGCGGGCTATCTGGACCGGCTCTGGCCCGACCGGTTCAACGGCCCCGCCGTCTACACCCTCGGCCGCAGGGGGATCGAGGCGTTGGCCGCCTATCGGGGGCTTTCCCCCGACGTCCGCGCCGGTTCTGGACAGGGCCTCCCGGGCTCTGCTTTCCTGGAGCACGCCCTGGGGATCGCCCGCGCTTACGCCGCCATCCGCGCCGCCCTGCGGGAGGTGCCCGAGGTCCATCTGGCCGACTTCCAGGGGGAGCACACCTTCAAGGGGGCCGACAACCACGACGTCCTCCCCGACATCGCTGACGGCCGCCGCCGCATCCCGGTCGTCCCCGACGGCCTCCTCGTCCTGGAGCGCAGCGATGGGCGTCGGCGGCTGGTCTTCCTGGAAGTGGACCGGGCGACCATCCCCCTGGGCCGGATCGGTGCCCGGGTGCGGGGGTACGAGGGGTATCGGATCGGCGTCGGCCCGTCCCTCTTCCGGGCCCGGTTCGGCCTTCCTCCGGCCTTCACCGTCGCCTTCGTCGTCCCCACGCCGGGCCGGCTGCGGTCCCTTCAAAAGACGGTGAGCAGGGAACTGCGCCGCTGGGGATGGGAGGGGCGGGCAGGCGCTTACCTGTTCCACCTCCTGCGCGACCTCACCCCCACTACCGCGCTGGTGTGGGAGGACGCGGCGGGGAAGGAGACGTCGTTGCTGGGGGAGGTGAAAAAACCACCACCACCAACGGTGAAGGAGGAAGCGGGGAGGCAGGGAAGCGAGGAAAGAGCAGCGGTGGCCGAAAAAACTGGCGAAAGAGAGAGATGACAGGAGGTGAAGGATGCCATTGACGGCGAAGCGACGATCGACGGGAGAAGTAATCTGCGTCCTCGACTACGAGGACCCCCGGCGGGACCTGCCCGCCGACGATCTGGTCTGCCCTCACTGCGGGGAGCCGATGATCCTCCGCGCCGGTCCGCTCCGCGCCGCCCACTTCGCCCACCGCCGGCGCTGTGCCTACGAGGGGTGGTACGAACGGGAGACGCCGGAGCATCGGGCGTTCAAAGAGGCCGTGTGGCGCTACTTGAACCGAGCCCCCTTCTGGGAAGAAGGCCGGGTCGAGTTGGAGGTCCCCGTCCCCGAGGCCCGCCGCGTCGCCGACCTGCTGGTCACCTTCCCCAACGGCTGGCGGGTGGCCCACGAGTGCCAGGTCTCCCGCATCGGCCTGGGGGAACTGAGGGCCCGCAGTCGGGCATATCTCGATGCGGGGGTTGACGTGGTCTGGTGGTTCACCCGCGAGCGGCTGAGGGAGGCGAGGAAGTGGCTGCCGGAGTGGCTTCTTCGGTTCCAGGGGGTGATCCTGGAGGCGTACATCCAATTGGTGAGGGAAGAGCCAAGGTCGCTGTAAAGGTCGAGTTGGTCGGGCAGGGAGCCCGATGGAACGTGGTATTGCGCGGCGTTCCCGGGAAATGGCGGGTGAGGTTGTGGGCAACGGATGGGGAGAGGGAGCGGAGGATCCCTGACCCCGATGGTTGGCCTGCCTACTGGCCGTGGAGGCGGTGGCGGTGGCGGTTCGCAGTACGGGCCGCGGTAGGGACTTTCCCGCCCGGGCAACCTTTCACGATGCTCGACCTGCAGCGGCGCTTTCCCCAAAACTTGATGTACCTGCCCGAAAGGGAGGTCCTGATCGGCGAGTTGGAGCGCTTGTGGAGAGAGGGCGTGGTGATTGTGGTGGGTGGGCGGTGGGCCGTGCCTTCCCATCCCGACTTCTCCCCTCAAGAGTGGCAGGCCTTTCTGAGGCGGGCCTGGCGAGAGCGAGGCCGGGCGCCGGGGCTGGACCGGCAGGAGGAACTGAACGTCGCTTACCACGTCCACCTGTGGGAGAAGCGCATCCGGACGGCGGGGACGGTAGAGGCCCTGGAGGCGGTGGGGCGGCTGATTCAAGAACGTGAGCCCAACCCGGAGGTGCGAGAGCGGCTGCGGCCGGTCTATCGAGAGCGGTTGCGGAATCAAGGGGTGAAGGCGGCTTCGGCCATCGCGGATTGGCGGGATGTGCGGCTCGGTCTCCGATGATCCCTCTCGCACAGGAAGCGCATCGCCCGGCCCGAAAGCATAAGTTCGGAGCGGAAGTGAAGGCACAGCCTGGCCTTCGCCGAGGTCTCTCCACTTGCCTCCTATGATGCAACAGGTAAAGGCGAATCCGTGAATCCCGCCGATCTGCTGTTCCCCCTACCGCACCCACTCGAAGATCCACACCCGCCCCTGGCTATCCCCACAGACCAAGAAGCGCCCGTCCGGGGAGAGGGCCAGGCTGAAAATGGTAGCATCGTTCCAGAAGAGCACGTGGGAGGTGCCCTCCTCCAGGTCCCACACCTTCACCGTCCGGTCGGCCGACCCGCTCACCGCCCACCGCCTGTCCGGGCTCACCGCGACGGCGTTCACACCTCTGGTATGTCCCTCCAGGGAGCGGAGGAGGCGGCCACTCTCCAGGTCCCACACCTTCACCGTCCGGTCGGACGACCCGCTGAGGGCCCACCGCCCGTCGGGGCTCACCGCGACGACCCACACCGGTCCGGTATGCCCCTCCAGGGAGCGGAGGAGGCGGCCGGTCGCCACGTCCCACACCTTCACCGTCCCGTCGAGCGACCCGCTGAGGGCCCACCGCCCGTCGGGGCTCATCGCAATGGCCAACACCGCTCCCGTGTGTCCCTCCAGGGAGCGGAGGAGGCGGCCGCTCTCCAGGTCCCACACCTTCACCGTCCCGTCGTCCGACCCGCTGACGATCCTTCGCCCGTCCGGGCTCACCGCGACGGCCCGCACCCAATCTGTATGCCCCTCCAGGGAGCGGAGGAGGCGGCCGGTCGCCACGTCCCACACCTTCACCGTCCCGTCGAGCGACCCGCTGAGGGCCCACCGCCCGTCGGGGCTCACCGCGACGGCGAGCACCCCTCCGGTATGTCCCTCCAGGGAGCGGAGCCACGGTGGCGGCTCGGGGCGGGGGTCCAGCAGGGAGCGCAGCCAGTTCCGTCGGCCCGCGGCCGCTTCCTCGCAGAACCGGTGCAGGGGGCCATCGGGGGCGTCGAGCCAGGTCAGGTGGTTGTAGAGGGCCGGGAAGAGCCACTCGGGGGCCTGTGCAATACGGGAGGATTCCAGCCGCACCCGTTCCTCGAAGGCGGCCAGCACCTCCCGTCGCCCCGCCGCCTCCTCCTCCGGCCACCTCTCCAGCGCCCGCCGGTAGTCCGCCTCCAGGTCGTAGGGGCTCGTCGCCCGGCAGCGGGCCTCCAGGAAATCGAAATCGGTCAGGAGCCGGTAGAGCCCCTCCCACCAGCCCGCCTCGATATGATGGTGGACGAGGTGGTCCCAGATGTAGGGGTCTTCCGGATCCAGCCGGTGCCAGGGGGCGGGGGTTTGGGGGTAGTCCGCCGCGCCCAGGCGGAGGGCGTAGGCCCGCAGGAGGTCCCGGTGGAGGTCGGGCAGGCGGTTCTCGTTCACCTTGCGCAGGTAGTCGCGCTGGAGGTCGTGCAGGGTGAGGGCGGTCCGACCCTCGTCGGCCCAGCGGGCCAGGGAGCGGTCTACGAACTCCTCGGCCAGGTCGAGGACGTCGTCCTCGTCCAGCCCCAGCGGGGCCCAGAGCACCCCCAGCGCGGCCAGAGGGATGGGTTCCTCCTCGGGGAAGACGGCCAGGTCGCGGTAGCGGGCGCGGCTTTCCGCGTCCAGCGCCTCCACGCTGGCCTCCAGCGCAGCCAGGAGGTTGGGGTAGGGGTAGCCGGGGAAGAGCCGCTTCAGCCGATCCAGGTCGGCCCTCTGCAACCGCCGCAGGGCCCGGTCCCAGCACTCGGGGTTCCGGCGCACGAAGGCGCCCACCATCGCCAGGGCCAGGGGGAGGTAGCCGCACTCTTTCGCCACCTGCTCGGCCTCCGGCGGCAGGGACTCCACCTCCTGCCCGGCCCAGTCGGCCAGGAGTTGGAGCGCTTTGTCCTCGGGAAGCACGTCCAGCAGGTGAGTCTGCGCCCCCAGGGTCTCCAGCACCTCCTGGTTGCGGGTGGTGAGGAGCATCCGGCCCTGTTCGCCCAGGACGAGGAAGGCCTCCGTGTGGCGAGGGTCCCACACGTCGTCCAGGATCACCAGGGCGGCCTTGTCCTCGACGAGGGTGCGCAACAGGGCCCTGCCCTGGATGGGGTCGCGGAACCGCTCGTGTCGTCCGGTGAGGGCCAGCGCCAGGTCCTCCTGGCGGGCCACCAGGTCCGGCTCGCGGCCGAGGGGAAGCCAGACGACGCCGTGGGGGAAGGCGGCGCGGACCTGGGGGTCGTGGGCCAGGGCGGCGGCCAGCACCGACTTGCCGATGCCGCCCATCCCCCGCACGCCCACAATGCCCACCGCCTCGCCTCGACCGTCCAGCAGCATCCGGCGCACGCGGGCCAGGTCCTCCTCGCGCGGGACGTAGTGCTCCGGCAGGTCGGGGACGTTGAAGAGAGGCAGGGCTTTGTACAGCCGCTCCCGCTCCGGGCCGCGCAACACGGTGACCACGTTGTTCTCGTCGGTGACGATGACCACGTCGTGGGCGTCGCCGCCGAGGGCCACGGCCCGCTCGCCGGTGACCAGGGAGACCCGCCCCCGGCGCACGGCCTGCACCAGGAGGGCGAGGTCGCCGGCCTGCCCTTCCCCCCGGCGGATGCGCTCCAGGATGACCTCCAACGAATCTGGCTCTTCCAGCGGCAGGCCCATCAGCGCGGCGATGGCCTCGGAGGGGGTGGCGAAGGCGGTGTCCCGGTCGGCAAAGCCGGTGCGGGCGGCCAGAGCGTCCCAATAATCGGTGACCATCCCCACCACCCGGCCCATGTCCGGCACGTAGACCGGCGCGCCGCTCATCCCACCGCGGATGTGCTTGCTATCCAGCACCAGGGGCGGATAGTGTGCGCCGGGCGCTTCGCTCACCGGTGCCAGCACCTCGCCCTCCGCCGGGATACCCCCCAACCCGGCCATCGGGCGGTAGCCACGGGTGCGGAAGGAAAGCCCCTCGGCGGCGGAGGAGGGGCCCAGCCGGGCCGGCTCTGCCCCTGCGGGCAGGCCTCTCTCTACCTGCAATACCGCCACATCGTGGACCGGATCGGTGGCGACGATACGGGCCGGGCGCGGCTCTCCACCGGGGAAGGCGACGCAGGGGCTCTCCTGCTCCTTCACCACGTGGTGGCAGGTCGCCACCCGCCCGTCGGCGGTCACCACGAAGCCGGTGCCCAGGGTCCTCCCTTCAGCATCGGTGATGCGGACGATGCAGGCGTCAGGCTGGTTCACTCCCTCCCCTCCTTCCGGCCTGGAAGTGCGTCGCTTCTCACCGCTGGGCACACCCCACGACTTTCCACACCGTCTCCCGCGTCAGGAGGGCGGGGTCCGCCCCCGGCCCCAGGAAGGGGCGCACGTCCTCCACAGCCCGCTCCCACGTCACACTCTCCAGGCGTCGGCAGGCCGCCTCCCGCCAGTTCGCTTCCGTCAACACCGGGCCGGCCCACCCGGTCTGCCGGAGCGCGTTGTTGAGCAGGGTCAGGTTGGGGGGCGGCCAGTCGGGGTCGCTCAGGTACCAGACCAGGTCGTAGAGATCGCGTCCCTTCAGGTAGGGCCGCTGCAGGATGGCGTGCAGTTTCCCCGCCAGGAGCGAGGCCCGGTCGTGGTGCTGCAGGTGGAGCGTCACGTACCGCCGTACCACCGTCGTCTCCAGCCCCGCCCCGGCGGGCGGGTTCGTATCCACTTCGATCTTGACCGATAGCACCTCGTCCCGGTGCGGAGAGAGGTCCAGTTCGTAGAGCAGGCCGGGGAAGCGGACGAAGGCGCTGTGCACCACCTTCCGGTCGTTCACCTTGAACGAGAGGACATACCCCTCGGCCGCCAACTCGGCCTCGATGGCGCGCAGGTAGGCGCGGAGGTCGTACTGCTCCCTGGCCCGCTCCAGGGCGAAGTCCAGGTCCTCCGAGTACCGCTGGCTGCCGTAGAGGAACCGGAGAGCGGTGCCGCCGTGGAAGGCCAGCGGCACCATCGCTCCGGCCCGCTGCATCGCCCCCAGGATGCGGGCCTGAAGATACTCCCGCACCACATTGCGGGCCTGCAGGGGCGTGGGTGCGGCGCGGACCAGGTCGGTCAGGTACTCCTTCATACCGATTCGTACTCCTCCGCCTCGGAGCGGGCCAGTTCGACGATCCGCTCCGCCGCCCGCGTCATCTTGGGCCGGTCGAACCGGACGGCCATCCGCCGCAGCGCGTCCAGGTCGAGCCGGTCCAGGTTCTGGAGGCGCAGTTCCCGCAGGTACTCCGGCGTGTCGCCCCCCGGCGTCAGGTAAATCAGGTCGAGCAGCGCCTTCTCCGGCGTGGCGACGAAACCGGCCTGGCCCTCCCCCAGGTCGAGCCGCCGGTAGCCGAAGAAGAGGGCGGGCTTGAGGTGGCGGAACTCGAAGACGCCCAGAGAGGTCTCCCAGCGGCCCGGTCGGGCGGTGGTCACGCTGGTGACGGTGGGGACGTGCTCGGGGATGAGGCCATAGTGGGCGAGGGCGGATTGGAGGCTGACGTAGGAGCCGCGGGTGAGATGGTTGGCGATGAGGAAGGGGTGGGGTTTGACCTTCTGGTAGGGCGGGGCGAGGGCGTAGAGGCCGCGGCGGAGTTGGTAGAGCCGCCCGGCCCGGACCCAGCGGGAGAGTTGGCGGCGCACGTGGCGGGGGTCCACCCCCCCGGCCAGGAGGAGGCTGGTCTCGAACACCGGCTCGTCGCCGACGATGCGGAGCAGTTGCTCGAAGTCCATACCGTTATGATGCCATAGATGGCAAGTTTACGCAACCGAATTTCCTGAGGTTCGGACGTGAGTTCAGACATTGTCCCCCAGCGGCTGAAGCCGCGGGCTCGGTCGTAGCGAAGCCGCCCTTCGGCGGCTTCCTTCCCTTCCCGCGGGCGGGGGAGAGCCCGGCGAAGGCCGGGCTTTGCCCCTTACAGCCCGCGACTTCCAGTCGCCGGGCGAAAAGAGCCAGCCAATGTCCGAACTTATGTCCAAAGCCCAGAATTTCACCGCAGAGGCGCGGAGGACGCAGAGAGGTGAAAAGATGTTCCCTCTGCGTCCCCTGCGTCTCGGCGGTTAACCCTGTTCCCCTTGCTCCCGCTTCCAGGTGAGGGTGACTTTGTAGTTGGCCTCCACCCCGGCGGCGGCGACGAAGGCCCCGGCCTCGGCGCTCATCTTGAGGCCGAACTCCACCTCGATCTCGTCGGGCGGGTCGTGGAGGGCGCGGAGTTTGCGGATGATGGCCTGGGCGGCGGGGCGGATCTTGTCCAGCGCCTCCTCGAAGGTCTGCTGGGCCTTCTCCGGCACCCCTCTTGCCGCCGCAGCGGGCACCATTCCTGCCTCCTCCGGCACCTCCACCTCGACGAGGATGGTGCCGCCGTCCTCCAGTTCGAATTCGACCAGCCGTTTCATCGTCAATCCCTCCCTTAAGCAGGCAATCCGCGGATCCTGCCGATCCGCCGTTGTTCCTCCACCTGCCGCCCCCTCCGCGCGGCCTGAAGCGTCGCACCATCCGGCCCGAGGATGCGGACGATGCCTGCTTTCAGGTTGATGCTCATCTCTCTCCGTGCCTATGCCCACCCGTTCGCTTTCAAGAACTCCTCCACCGTGTTGAAGGCGTTGAAGAAGGGGGAGCGTCTCCTAAACCGAATGTGGCTTTCGCTTTCCCATCACCTGAGCCATCAACCGCCGCTCCCGTGCCTCCCAATCCGGCAACCAGGCCGAAAGCATCGCCCGGAAACCCTTGCCGTGGTCGGGGAAACGTTGGTGAAGCAACTCGTGGCAGATGACATACTCTACCAAGTCCTGGGAAAGTAGGAGAAGGTCCTGGGCCAGAGTCAATGTGCCCTTTGAAGAGAAGGAAGCCCACTTGCGGCGCATCTGCTGGACTCGAATCCGCCGGACGCTGACTCCTAACCGCTTGGCCCACCGGTCGACCAGTGCTTCGAGTGCTCCCCGCCCCATCGGTCCGGCGGGTGGCTCCGGCTCCGGCAATCGCGCCAGACCAGCGGCGATAAAGGCCTGCACCGCCTCGCTGTTCGCGTCTACCCCCTGCGGCAACAGGAGCACTACCCCCTCGGGGGTGATCCGCATCGCCAGTGTGCGGCGGTCCTCATGTCGAACGATGACGTCGGTGCTCATTCCATCGCAATCCTCGCTACCCGCAGGATAGCGTCCACAGTTTTCTTGAGTTGCTCGACCTTTGGAGTACGTATATATCCGGGCTTCGCCCCATCTCGCACTGCTCTTTGAGGTGGCGGACTCAAGGTGCGGTAGAGGGCAGCCCGCACTGCCCGCTCCAGCCGACGGTTGTAGGGCCAGCCGGGGTGCTGGGCCAGTATCCGGTGGATCTCCCTGGCGGCTGCCTCCGGACCGGGGATACCCTGCGCCTTGAGGACCCAGTAGATGGCGAACTCCGTGTTGTTCAGGCCGACCTCCGTCTGCTCCTCCTGGGCAGCAGCCGTCTGCTCACTGAGCGCAGTCAGTTGCTCCAGCGCGGTCTGAACGCTGATCTGCCGCTCCCGCAGCCGCCGTATGATCTCTTCGACCTGCTCACCGATGGAGATCAGGTAAGGCTGCTCCCCCTGGTGCTCCTCGATGTAGACGGTCAGGCTGCGGTAGAGGTTGGTGACCTTGACCCGCTCGCTCACCTGGTCGGCCCTGACCGTGTTGGCGATGTCCCGGTTGATGGGGTAGAGGGGCAGTGTGTCCACCACCGGCTCCGCCTGGACGTGGGCCCGGATGAGGGCGTCGGTCTTGCGGAGCAGCGCCCGCTGGAGCCGCCGCCGCTCGGCCTCGGGGTTGAAGTAGTTGTAGACGACGTTGTAGACCTGCACGATCAGGGCATAGTCGTCCAAGTAGTCCCGCAGGAACGGATCGGGGGAGAGGATCTCGTAGGCGTTCTGCAACTCTTTGAAGATGCGGATGAAGGTCTCTCGGTCCCTCTCGTCGAAGAAACGATCGATGATCCGAGCCGGACGGCCAGGGTCATCCCCCAGGTCAATGGAGGCGATCATCGCTTGGGCGGAAAGGAGCAAGTCCACAAAGCGCTCCTTGAGCTTCTCCAGGTCAATCAATCCCCTGGCGGCGGTCTCGGCGTCGAAGGCCAGCGCCCGCTGCAGGTCCTCGAAGACGCCGATGTAATCCACGATCAGGCCGCTGGTCTTGCCGGGGTACGGTCGGTTGACCCGAGCGATGGCCTGGAGCAGGGTGTGGTCCTTGAGAGGCTTGTCCAGATACATCGCGTAGAGAACCGGAGCGTCGTAGCCAGTGAGCAGTTTCTCGGTGACGATGAGGATCTTGGGCAACCGGTCAGGGTCGCGGAACGCTTTTCGTACCTGCTTCTCCGCCGTCTCATCCAGATGGTACTGGCGAAGCAGTTCGGGATCCTTGTGGTAGGGGGTGTAAACGACCCGGCTGTACTCCGGGGGGAGGTAGCGGTCAAGGGCCTGCTTATAGAGGGCACACGCCTCCCGGTCCACGGCAACGACGAAGGCCTTGAAGCCCAGCGGCTCTACGTTCTCCCGATAGTGACGGGCGATGTGAGCGGCGATCCGGTCCACTCGCTCCGGGGCCTTGAGCACCGCCTTCAGTTTGTCGGCCCGATCCAGCATCCGATTCAGTTCCTCGATGCTGGCGATGCCCAGTTCCTCCACCACGCGGAAGAATTCCTCTTCCAGCGTGTCCCGATCCACCCGTAATTCGGTGGGGGCGAGGGTGTAGTAAAGGGGGACGGTGGTGCCATCCTCGATGGACTCGTCAATGCCGTACTTATCCAGGTAGCCCGTGGGATCGGGCCTCCCGAAGGTCTCGAAGGTGCCCCGGCCGATCCGCCCCCGGTCCACGGGCGTGCCGGTGAAGCCGAAGTAGAAGGCATTGGGCAGCGCGGCCCGCATATAGGTCGCCAGGTCCCCCTCCTGGCTGCGGTGGGCCTCGTCGATGAGGACGACGATGTTACGGCGGGGATTGAGGTTCTTGGGGATGCGGTCGAACTTGTGAATGAGGGTGACAATGAGGCCCCGGTAGTCGGAGGCCAAGAGTTTCCGCAGGTGTTTCTTGCTCGTGGCGCGGACAACGGCGGGAAAGCCGAAGGCCTCCAGGTTCTGCACCATCTGGGTCTCCAGTTCCCGCCGATCCACGACGATGAGCAGTGTGGGATTCTCCAGAGAGGGAAGGCGGCGCAGTTGGTAAGCGGCGATGATCATCGTCAGGGTCTTGCCGGAGCCCTGGGTGTGCCAGATGAGGCCGGTGGAGGCCCTCACCCCCACCCCCCATCCCCTTCCCCC
>DUEL01000051.1:6034-10474 GCA_011192125.1 Thermoflexia bacterium | reverse complement strand
TCTTGCCTCCTGCTCCTCATTTCCCTCCTGGCAGGGGTCGCTCTTACCGCCAACCACCGCGCTGCGCTGCGGGGCATTCCCCCCGGGCTGCCGGAGCCGATCCCCGGGGCGGACGTCTCCCCCTTCTGCATCAACGTGTCGCTGGAGCAGTATTCGGGGGAGCAGCGGGATTGGGCGCTGGGCCTGGTCGCCGAGGGAGGCTTCACCTGGGTTCGGCAGTCCTTCCCCTGGGCGCAGATCGAGCCGACGCCGGGCGAGTACGAGTGGGAGCCGTGGGATGGTATCGTAGAAGCGGCTGCTGAGAAGGGCCTGCGGATCATCGGAGTGCTGGAGACCGCACCGGATTGGGCCGGTACTCCGCCACCCGCGGACGACTTCGCCCGCTTCGCCCGCGCCTTCGCCGCCCGCTACGGCGATCGGATCGATTACTACCAGATCTGGCACAACCCCAACCTCGCCGACGGCTGGGGCGACCTCCCCAACCCGGCCGCCTACGCCGAACTCCTGCAGAAGACCGCCGAAACGATCCGCGCCGTCGATCCCGACGCCCGCATCCTCCTGGGAAGCCTGGCCCCCACCGTCGAGACGGGGCCGGAGAACCTCTCCGAGGTCCGCTTCCTCCGCGGCCTCTACGCCGCCGGGGCCGCTCCCTATTTCGACGTCCTCTCCGCCCAGCCCTACGGCTTCGACACGGGCCCCGACGACCGGAGGGTGGACGAGGCCGTGCTGAACTTCTCCCGCGCCGTCCTCCTGCGGGAGGAGATGGTCGCCCAGGACGACGGTGTCAAGCCGGTCTGGGCCTCCCACTTCGGCTGGAACAGCCTCCCGTCCGGTTGGGACGACGTCCCCTCCATCTGGGGGCAGGTGGACGAAGCGACCCAGGCCGCCTACGCTGCCGGGGCGGTGGAGCGGGCGCGGCGGGAGTGGCCGTGGATGGGCGCGATGTGCTGGGCCCACCTGCAGCCGGACTCCGCCCGGGCGGCCCATCCCTCCGGGGTGCCGGACGCCCGCGGCCACTGGGGGTTCGCCGCCGTGGGGCCCGACGGTACGCCGCGGCCCGTCTTTTACGCCCTCTCCGAACTGGCCCGCGCCGAGCCGACCAACTATCCGGGGGCGTACACCCCCTCCTCCGGCGTCGCCCGCTGGGAGGGGGATTGGGAGTTCTCCGACCTGGGGGCCGACCCCAGCCAGGAGGGCGGGGAGCGGGTCGTGATCCCCTTCCGGGGGACCGACTTCGGCCTGCGGGTGCGGCGGGGCCACTACCGGGCCTACTTCTACGTCACCATCGATGGCCAACCAGCCAACGCGCTCCCCCAGGACGAGGCCGGCCGGGCCTACCTCGTCCTCACCTCCCCCGACTACCAGCCCCAGGTGGTCACCCTCCCTGTCGCCGAGGGGATCGACCCCGGCCCCCACGTCGCCGAGGTGGTCGCCGAGCGGGGGTGGGACCAATGGCCACTGGCGGGCTGGTCCGTCGCCTATCACCCCGACGAGACTGTCTATCGTTGGTCGATAGCGGGGCTGATCGGGTTGGGGTTAGTTGGCCTGGCGGGGATGATGTGGGCCGGCCGACGAGTGCGGTGGGGTGCGGTGGGTCGGGCCGCCGCCGCTGCGTGGGACCGCCTCTCCGAGGGCTGGCAGGTCCTGACGACCCTGCTCACCGCCGGGCTTCTCTGGGCCTCCACCTGGATGACCTGGGGGCTGGAGGGGAGCAACGCCTTTCGTCGACTGGGGGACGGAGTCGGCATCGCCGCCACGCTTGCCGCTGCTGGCCTTTTCTACTATTCCCCGTGGTTCCTGCTGACCCTCCTCTCCGGCCTGGCCCTGTTCGTCCTTATCCTGTTGCGGCTCGACCTGGGGCTGGCCCTCATCGCTGGCCTGGCTCCCTTCTATGCCTTCCCCTGGCGGGTCTTCTCCAAGGCCTTCTCGATGGCGGAGATCGTCACGCTGATGAGCCTCGCCTCGTGGGTGCGATGGCAGATCGCCGATCGCCGCTCTTCAACCCGCGGTTCGGGATCGACGATCCGCAACCCCCTCGACCTGGCGGTCCTCTCCCTTGTTGTCCTCTCCTTTCTCTCTCCTTTCTTCGCCGACTTCAAGCGGGTGGCGTGGCGGGAACTGCGGCTAGTGATCTTGGAGCCGGCCGCTTTCTACCTGATGCTGCGCACCGCCCGGTTGAACCGTAAGGACCTCTGGCGGGTGATCGATTTCTTCGTTGCCGGTGGGTTGGCGGTGGCCCTGATCGGTCTGGTGCAGTACGCCTTGGGGGTCAACCTGATCACCGCTGAGGGGGGGCTGCCCCGGCTCCGGTCCGTCTTCGGCTCCCCGAACAACGTGGGGCTGTACCTGGGGCGGGTGCTGCCGGTGCTGGTGGCGGTCGCCCTCTTCGCCCGTCACCGCAAGCGTCGGTGGGCATACGGGCTGGCCGGTCTGCCGGTGGGCGCGGCGATCCTGCTCAGTTTCTCTAAAGGGGCGCTGCTCCTGGGGGTCCCGGCCTCCCTGATCACCATCGGCCTCCTGGCCGGGGGGCGGTGGCTGTGGGCGACGCTGGCGGCGGTGGCGGCAGCGGGGTTGGCGATGGTGCCGCTCCTGCGGCTGCCCCGCTTCGCCTCCCTGTTCGACCTCCAGCGGGGCACCACCTTCTTCCGGTTGAAACTCTGGCAGGCCACGGTGTCGATGATCCGCGACCACTTCTGGCTGGGGGTGGGGCTGGACAACTTCCTGTACCAGTACCGGGGCCGGTACATCCTCCCCGACGCCTGGCAGGAGCCGGATCTCTCCCATCCGCACAACTGGCTCCTCGACCACTGGGTGCGGCTGGGCGTGTTCGGAGCGGCGGTGGGGGTCTGGTTGCAGGTCGCCTTCTGGCGGGCCGCCCTCCCCCTGCGGCGGCTGCGCGATCCCGACGACCGGGCCCTGGCGCTGGGATTGATGGGCGGGATGGCGGACCTCCTGGCCCACGGCCTAGTGGACCATTCCTTCTTCCTCATCGACCTGGCTTTCGCCTTCTTCCTGGCATTGGCCGTCGTGCAGATCCTGCGACGTGCGCCTTGCGACCTGGAACGTGATGCGTGTACGTGATGCGTGAGCCGTCAGATGTCGAACCCTGAACGTCGAGCCGCGAACACATCCTGGCGCCGCACTCTTTGGATCGTCTGGTTTGCCGAGTTGACCTCCATCGTCGGCTTCACCGTGGTCATCCCGATCCTGCCCCTCTACGTGCGGGAACTGGGGGTGGTCGACCCCGATGCCGCCGCCTTTTGGTCGGGGGTGGTCTTCTCTGCCCACGCGGTGGCGATGGCGGTGATGGCCCCCATCTGGGGGACCCTCGCCGATCGGTACGGGCGGAAACTGATGGTGGAGCGGGCGATGTTCGCCGGGGCGGTCCTCATCGGCCTGATGGGCTTCGCCCGCTCCGTGCAGCAACTGGCCCTCCTGCGCGCTCTCCAGGGGATGCTCACCGGCACCGTGACCGCGGCGATGACTCTGGTAGCCAGCACCGCCCCCAGGGAGCGGAGCGGGTACGCCCTGGGCATCCTCCAGATGGGGATCTACACCGGCGCGGCCGTCGGGCCGGTGGTGGGGGGTGTGATCACCGACACGCTGGGCTTCCGCGCCGCTTTCCTGACCACCGCCGGGCTGCTCTTCACCGGCGGCACGCTGGTGGCCCTCTTCGTGCGGGAGGATTTCCAACCGGTGGAAGGGTCCTCCCGCCGGGGCTGGGCGGCCCTGCGGGGGAGCCTGGGACCGGTCCTCGCGCAGCGTCCGCTCCTGAGCGCCTTTGGCGTCCGGCTGATGATGCGGATGGCCGGTCGGCTCCTGGGCCCGATCCTGCCCTACTTCGTCGAGCAACTGGCTCCGACCGCCCTCACCGCCACCCTCACCGGCGTGGTGCGGATGGCGAACGCCGCGGGCGGGGCGGTGGGTGCGCTGACCCTGGGGCGGCTGGCCGACCGCGTCGGCCGGAGGCGGGTCCTCCTGACCTGCGCTTTGGCCCTGTGTGGCCTCTACACCCTCCAGTTCCTGGTCCGCGACGTCGGACAACTGACCGCTCTCCAGGCCGTCACGGGACTGGCGATGGGCGGGGTGCTKGCGGCCATCAGCGCCACCCTCGCCGCGCTGGCCCCGGAGGGYCACCAGGGGGCCGTCTACGGGCTCGATGCGACCGTCGTATCCGGCGCYAACGCMRTCGCCCCGATGATCGGCACRGCCATCTCCGTGGCCTTTGGCTATCGGGCYACCTTCCTCGGATCGGCTGYCCTTTTCCTCCTCGCCACSGTSGTCGCCAGCGGTCTCCTGCCCCGCGAGTAAGGGCGATCGGCRGTTGGCRCGGYGATTACCCATAGGGYGTGGAAGCACATTTGYGCCGGGCRTTTTCYCACCGCAGAGACGCGGAGGGCGCAGMGYCTAGNGTTTTTTCCTNCTTMGTCTCCGCGTCCT
>DUEL01000051.1:0-6028 GCA_011192125.1 Thermoflexia bacterium | reverse complement strand
CTCTGCGGTRAGATCTGGRYAAAYRCCGYGTTCCCCTTGACATCCCCCCCTAGCCGTTTTACAATTGAGGCGCGCGCCCCCGTAGCGCAACAGGACAGCGCATCGGACTTCTAATCCGGCGGTTGTGGGTTCGAGTCCCACCGGGGGCGCCTATATCGACCGCTGGATCTCACCACAGAGGCACAGAGTGCACAGAGTTTAACGATCTCCTCTGTGTCCTCTGTGCCCCTGTGGTTTTTCACTCGAATACCGATGTCTATGACGACCGAGCGAGAACCGTCGATCTGCCTCCCCGACATCGATGTCCCGCCGGCGTGGGAGCGGCTCACGCTGGAGGGCCTCTCCGGTCCCCTGATGGTCATCGGCGCGACCGACACTGGCAAGTCCACCTTCGCCCGCTACCTCTACTGCCGACTGTGCCGCCTTCACGACCGGGTGGCCTTCATCGACGGGGACGTGGGCCAGTCCTCCCTGGGCCCCCCGACGACGATGACCCTGGTGGTGCGCCGGCCGGGGGAGGAGGGGTTCCCCCCCGCCGGTCCCCGCCACCGGGTCTTCATCGGCGATTGCTCCCCCAGGGGCCACCTCCTCTCCACGGTCATCGGCCTCTACAAACTGGTCCGCCGTGCCTGCGACCTCGGCGCGACGGCGATCGTGGTGGACACGACCGGGCTGGTGGACCGGGCGCAGGCGGGCGGGGTGCTGAAGCAGGCGAAGGTGGAACTGATCCGCCCGACGGTGGTCTACGCCCTCCAGCGGGGGACCGAACTGGAGTATATGCTGCTTCCTCTGCGCCGCTCTCGGAGGACACGGGTGGTGGACCTGCCGATCTCGTCCGCGGTTCGGCCCCGCGACGTCGCCACGCGGCGCGCCCACCGGGCGGAGATGTTCCGCCGCTACTTCGACGGGGCCGGTCTGCTGGAGGTCCCCTGGGGCCGGATGGCCGTCTTCCCCGCGCCGACCTTCCGGCCCGGCCAGTTGGTGGCGCTGGAGGACGTCGATGGGTTCGTGCGGGCCCTCGGCGTGGTCGTGGAGATCGACCCCCGCGCCCGCACGGTCCGCCTGCGAACCCCAGCCGCTACCCTCGACGGTGTGGATGCGATCCGGCTGGGGAGCCTCTCGCTGGACCCCGATACCGGTCAGGAGGTTGCTCGATAGGTCTTTTCACCGCAGAGACGCAGAGGGCACAGAGGAACTCTAGGTTCAGAGGAACCTCTGTGCCCTCTGTGTCTCTGTGGTTCTGTTTTCAGTCCCGCAGGATGTGGCGGGCGATGACGAGACGCTGGATCTCGTTGGTCCCCTCGCCGATGGCACACAGCCGCTGGTCCCGGTACATCCGCTCCACCTCGTACTCGCGGATATACCCGTAGCCGCCGTGGATCTGGATGGCCCGGCGGCAGACCCGCTCCGACATCTCGGTGGTGAACAGTTTGGCCATCGCGGCCTCTTTGGTAAAGCGGACCCCCTTCTCGCGGAGCCAGGCGGCCCGGTAGACCATCAGTCGGGCGGCCTCGATCTCCGTGGCGGAGTCGGCCAGCATCCACTGGATGGCCTGGAAGTTGGCGATGGGCTGCCCGAACTGGACCCGCTCCTTGGCGTAGGCCAGCGCCCGCTCGTAGGCTCCCTGGGCCAGCCCCAGGGCCATCGCCGAGATCGCCACCCGCCCGGCGTCCAGTGTCTGCAGGAACTGCTTGAACCCTTCGTTCTCCCTGCCCAGCAGGTTCTCCGCCGGGATCCGGCAGTCCTCAAAGAACAACTCCGAGGTAACCGAACCCTTAAGGCCCATCTTCTTCTCGTCCCGCCCTGGCCGGAAACCGGGGGTCCCCTTCTCGACGATGAAGGCGGAGATCCCCCGGGTCCCTTTCTCCGGGTCGGTCTTGGCGGTGATGACGACCACATCGGCGATGGAGCCGTTGGTGATGAAGCACTTCTGACCGTTGATGACCCAGTGGTCGCCGTCGCGGACGGCGCGGGTGCGGGTGGCCCCGGCGTCGGAGCCGGCCTGCGGCTCGGTGAGGCCGAAGGCGCCGATCTTCTCCCCGCGGGCGAGCGGCACCAGGTACTTCCGCTTCTGTTCCTCGGTGCCGAAGAGGTAGATCGGCTCGCAGCAGAGGGAGGTGTGGGCGTCCAGCGTGATGGCCATCGAGCCGGAGACGCGGGCGATCTCCTCCAGGGCGATGACCAGGCTGAGGTAGTCGCAGCCGGAGCCCCCGTACTCCTCCGGGAAGGGGAGGCCGAGGATCCCCAGTTCCCCCATCCGGCGGAACAGGTCCTCGGGGAAGGTGTCGGTGGCGTCGATCTCCTCGGCGCGAGGGGCGATTTCCTTTTCGGCGAACTCGCGCACCATCCGGCGGATCATCCGGTGTTCCTCGCTCAATTCGAAGTCCATTGCTCCTGCCTCCTTGCACCCTGTACCTTGTACCCTGCACCTTGCGCCCTGCATCCTGCTTCCTGCCTTTTCTCAGCCTACCTCGACCATAAACCGCAGCATCCACCCCCACTGGCGGATGAACTCCTCATCGCTCTGCCAGTCGATCCCGTGCGCAAGCCAGGGGTCTCCAGGTCGGGGCACCACCCCGGGGTCCACAAACGCCCATCCCTGCTCGGGGTCCCAGGCGTAGAGGAGTTTGAGGTGCCCCCATCCCCGCCAGCGCCCTTTGACGAAGCGGAACGGCTCCCCCACGGCGACGATGGTAACTCGGCCCGTGAGCAGGTTCCGTAGCAACCGTTCTCGGGTCCCGAACAGCCGCCACCGGGCGCGGAACCCGTGGCGGCGGAGTTCGTCGCTGGGACCCCAGGGGAGGGTCGCCCAGCCGGGGATTTTGCCCAGGGTGGGGAAGGGAAGGAGCCCCCGGCCCCACCGCAGCCGCTCCATCCGCCGGGCCACGGTCGGGCCGTCCAGGATCGCCTGTCCGCGCAGGCCGTTCACCGCGATGGCGACGCAGAAGGGGCCGCAGTCGTTGGTGTCGCCCTGATAGCGGTGGAAGCGGTGGAGGGGAATGGGCAGGACCAACGCATCGGCGGGGAAGGGGAGATCGTCGTTCAAAGAGCCCTCCGCGTCTACATGAACCCGGTTCATTTTCACCCTCACCACGGAGACACAGAGTTCCGCCTCCTGCTCTCTGCCCTATTCATTTCTCTGTGTCTCTGTGGTGTCCCTTCATCACGGGTACCGGAGCCCGGCGCGGACCGGGCCGTCGGCGACGGCGAGGGCGTAGGCGATGTAGGAGGTGTTGTGAGCGATGCCGAACTCTCCCTGGGGATCGAGGAGGATCAGGCCGCCGTGCCCCCCGGCCCGCTCCGCCAGCAACGCGACGACCTGCTCTGCGGCCTGTTGGGGGGAGGCCCCCTGGGCTACCAGGTCGCACGCGGTCTTGCAGGCGACGATCTTCATCAGGGCTTCCCCCTCGCCGGTGGCGGAGGCCGCCGCCGACCGGTTGTCCGCATACGCCCCGCAGCCGACCAGGGGGGAGTCGCCTACGCGGCCAGGGAGTTTGTTGGGGGTGCCACCGGTGGAGGTCGCGGCGGCCAGATTCCCCTCCCCGTCGAGGGCCACCGCCCCGACGGTCCCGCGCGGGGCGAAGAAGGCGGGGACGGGCGGTGCCTCTCCCGTCTGGAACGCCTTCCAGCGCTCCAGTTCCCGTCCTACCAGGAGCTCCCAGGGTGGGCAGACCGGCATCCCGTGCTCGCGGGCGAAGTTCTCCGCTCCTGCACCCACGAGGAAGGCATGCTCGCTCTCGGTCATCACCAGGCGGGCCAGGCTGACCGGATTGCGCACCCGCTGGACGGCGGCCACCGCCCCCAGGTTCAGGTCCCGCCCGTCCATGATGATGGCGTCCAGTTCTACCTCCCCGGCGGCGTTGAGGAACGAGCCACGCCCGGCGTCGAAGGTCGGATCGTCCTCCATAAGGCGCACCGCCGTCTCCACCGCGTCCAGCGCCGAACCGCCGCTCTCCAGCGCCGCCAGGCCCGCCTCGGCGGCGCGTCGACATCCCTCGATGTGTGCTGCATGGGCCTCCTCGGGGATCTCCCAGGCCCCTCCGTGTACGATGATGATGGGGGATCTTTTCGCAGTCATCCTGTCCTTTCGGTCTGGAGTTTTGCAGCGAGGATATTGTAGCACAAGTTTGAGAAGGGCGGTAGAATTGACGAGGGAAGCCCGGCGAAGACCGGGCCTTGCTGACTCGCCAGGCACCAACTGTGGGTGGCCGTCAGATCCTCAGGCGATCGGCGCCCCTCCGCTGGTCACCCTGACCGCCCCGTGTTATACTCTCCACGTGATGAGAGGGCAAAGGTTGACCCGGCGGCAGTTTCTCCGTCGATCGGGGGTGGCGTTGGCAGCCCTGGCCCTTGCCGGGCCGGGCCGCCGCTTCCGCCGCCCTCCCGCCGACGGACCGGTGCGGATGGGGCGGGCGATCCACACCGTCACCCGGTACGACGCCCCCCGTCCGGACGCCGAACCGCTGGGTGCGTGGCTCCCGGAAGAGACCTTCCCCATCCTCTCCGAGGTCCGCGCCCCTGGCTTGAACAGTTACAACGACCTGTGGTACGAGACGCCGGAAGGGTACGTCTTCTCTGCCTGGGTGCAGCCCCTCTGGGTCTGGCCCCCTCAGCCGACCCTTCTCGACCTCGGGGAGTGGGGGTTCTGGGGCGAGGTCTGTGTCCCCTACACCGAGGCCCGTGCCGAGCCCCATCCGAACGCCCGGAAGGTCTACCGGTTCTACAACGGCACGGTCTACCACGTGGTGGACGTGACCTTCGACGACCAAGGGAACGGCTGGTACAAGATCTACGACGAACTCCCGCCTCCCTCCTACCAGTGGGTACTGGCGCGGGACATCCGTCGCATTCCGCGGGAAGAGCTCTCCCCTATCCACCCCTTCGCCGGGGCCAAACGGATCGAAGTGGACCTGGCGCAGCAGCGGATCACCTGCTTTGAGGGGGAGCGGGTGGTCTTCACTACGCGCTGTTCCTCGGGGCTCGGCGAGCGGGAGTTGGAGGATGGGACGGTTGAGGACCTGAGCACCCCGCCGGGGGAGTACTGCGTCATCCTGAAACAGCCCTCCCGCCATATGAGCAACCGTCCGGAGGACGAGGAGGAGGAACCGCCGCCGGACCTGTTCGACCTGCCCGGCGTGCCGTGGAACGTCTTCTTCGACTACGAGGGGCGGGCCATCCACGGGACCTACTGGCACAACGACTTCGGGATCCCCCGCAGCCACGGTTGCCTTAACGTCTCTATCGACGCCGCCCGCTGGATCTACCGGTGGGTCTACCCCATCGGCGGGGCGGAGGACGACTTCATCCAGGGGAACTGCAGGGTCGGCACCCCTATCCTTGTCCGGTAGTGGGACGCCCTAGCGACACGGGGGCAGGGTCTGACGGGGTTCCTCTGTGCCCCTGTGATCTACTTGGTCCCTCTCTGTATCCGCCAGATTGCTTCTCCGTAGCGGCCCCTACCGTAGGAGAGGTCGGTCATCCGCAGGGAGAAGGGCCGCGGGCCGAGCCAGTAGAAGACCTCCGATCGGACCCGGTCCAGCGTCCCGGGGTCCGGCGCGATGAACCGAAGGTCGCCCCCGGCGAGGCGGTAGCACGCCTCCCATCGGGCCTCCCGCTCCTCCGGCGGGCGGGAGAGGTCTTCGACCTCCACGGGCAGGAGCCGGTCCTCCTCGCGGATCGTCAGGTCGGGCTGGAAGGGTGTGCCATCGGGGAGGGGAATGGGGGCGGGGATCCGCTCGACGGCATAACCGGCCGCGACCAGCAGGTCCGCTGCCCGCTGGATCAACTCTTGCCGGGGGTCCTCCTGGCAGGCGGCGACAGGGGATTGCCCCTTGAGCACGCCCACCTCGGCCTCGTCACAAGCCGTTCGGTCCAGCGCCGCGCGGGGGCGGGCCTCCATTCTGATCGGCACCGGAGCGGAGGAGGTCGAACGGTGGGCGGCTTTCCGGATCACCAGGTCGGCGATCTGGCGGGGGGAGAGGGCAGCGAGCCCCTGGGGGGAGCGGACCCGCAACCGGTCCACCTCCTC
>DUEL01000050.1 GCA_011192125.1 Thermoflexia bacterium | reverse complement strand
TGCAGGCGAAGAACTGGTCTTGGGGAGAGGGCATCTCTTCGATCTCCGCTACGATCGGGTCTTCGCCTACCATGTGGATCAGGACCGTCATCGCCATATCCATCCCTCCGCCGCTATTCGAAATGGATCTCTAGTTCCAGTTTCCCGATGCGGACGCGGTCACCATCTCGCAGAGGATAAGGAAGGTAGGGCATCAGCCGCTGGTCGTTGAGGAAGGTGCCGTTGGCGCTGCCGACGTCTTCGATAAAGACCTTCCCCTCTTTCTGGAGGATTCGGGCATGGCGCCGGGAGACCCCCTTTTCGATCCCTCCATCGGCAGTGAGGTCCAGGTCCGGAAATATCCCCCGCATCGGATCACGGCGTCCCAGGAGCAACTCGCTGGCGGGCGGGAGGGAGACCTCGCGGTCAGTTTCTACCACGCGCACCCGGATGGTGCGGGGCTCCGCAGGTGCTTCCTGCTCCAACCCTCCCGTGTCGGGAGGGGTGTACGGGACGTCGGAGAGGCGGTCGGTCGGCAGGGTCACCGTTCGTGGTGACCCCCCAGTCGGTAGATAGGTACCGCATTTCGAACAGAAAAGGGTTCCCGGGCGGTATTTTTCCCCACAGGCTGGGCATTGGATCATTTTATCCTTCCCTTTCGCGTAGCCGCAGGCGTCGGGTTCCGAAGAAGATTTCTTTCTTCGCCTGCTTAGACACCTCTTCTCCTTCTGCCAGGCGTCGTGCCTCAAGCAGGGCTACATGGGCCAGACTCGTCTCCCCCAAATCCAGCAATCGGGTCGCCACGGCCTCCAATTGCTGGCGAGCCTCCTCTCTTCGCCCTTCCTCCAGGGCTTGCCAGGCCCGTTCCTGCATCCGGAAGAGGTTGACTTTGTTGACCGCGGTGATGATCGCGGTGGAGATCGGCTGTTCCTCCACCTCTTCCTTTATCTCGATCTCGAGGTCCACCAGCAGCCGGTCCTCTCGGCCAGCGTCGGGCAGCATGCCGCGTAGTTCCAGTTGCATCAGGCGGTATCTCCCCGGCGGCATAGGGGCCACTGCCAGTTCCAGAAGTATGGAGAGATGGGTGTCTACCGAAAGGGCCCCTAGGCTGATCTCCTCCCCCACCAGACGAAGCCGTTCGACGTCGGGGTTGCAGCGGAAAGCGCTTTCCAGGCGCACCTGTTTGGGGAAGCGGGGGATGAGCCACAGGTCGCGGACGGAGATGTCGCAGAGTCCACGGATCGTCTCCCGCAGTGCCCGGCGGGCCTGCGGCGGATCCGAGATGTATACGCAGGCTCCCCCCGTCTCCCGGGTCAGCGCGCTCAGAAACATCTCGTGCCAGTCCTCTCCGATCCCGAACGCGCTGATACCGATCCCCTCCTTCCCAGCCTGACGTGCCTCTGCGAGGCAGGCTTTCTCGTCTCCGTAGGTGTGACCATCGGTTAGCAAGAGGAGGTGGCTGATGCGGTCCTGGTTGTGGAATCGGCGTATCTGCTTCAGCCCGGCCAGGAGCCCGCGAAGGATCTCCGTTCCCCCTGAAGCCCAGATCGAGGAGACTCTGCTGTGAATGTAATCTCGGTTCGTCAGCGGTTGACTGGGGACGATCGTCTCCGCGCGGTCATCGAAAGCGACGATGCCCAGGACGTCCTGGGAGTCCAGTTCCTCAATGATATGGTGCGCCGCGCTCTTTACATAGTCCAACCGATCCCCCTGCATGGACGTGCTGCGGTCGATGACCAGCACCAGGTTGAGCGGCACTCGGCGGGAGGGGACCCGTTTGGTGGGGTATATTTCGACCAGGACGTAGAGCGTTTGCTCCTCGGGGAGGGCGGGGAGTACTTGCCGACTGAGGACTACCTCCCACCAGAAGGAGGTGGTCTTCCGTTCCCGGCGCTCTCGATGGAGGCGGTCGTAGGCGCGGCGTCGAGCCGGGTCGGTCAGCAGTTCGTAGGCTTGATGGACCTCTAGGAAGCGGGTCGCCGAGGCCTCATCGGTGCCGCTGTCTGGATGGTAGCGGCGCACCAGGGCCCGGTAGGCCCGCCGGATCTCCTCCTGGGTTGCCAGTGGGGAGACGCCCAGTATTTCGTAGGGGTCCTTTTCCGGTGCTTCGCCCATCACGTTTCTCCCGGAGGTCTCACCAGGATCGCCGTGATGTTGTCCCGTCCACCCGCTTCATTTGCTGCCTGGATCAGGCGTTCGCACGCGATCTGGGGGGACGGCGCTTCGTGGATGATCCGGATGATCGTCCCTTCCTCCACCGTACCCCACAGGCCGTCTGAGCAGAGGAGCAGGCTGGCTCCGGGTGGAACCGTCCGCATATATGTGTCCACCTCCAGCTCGCCTCTCTGCCCCACAGCCCGATAAAGGACGTTTCGTTGAGGATGATTGGCCGCTTGGGCCTGGGTTAACTGTCCCAATTCCACCAACCGATCCACGAGGGAGTGATCCCGCGTGATCTGTTCCAACCTGTTCGGGAGGACGAGGTATGCACGGCTGTCGCCCACGTGGGCGATGTAGGCCCGCGGACCGATGAGCAGCGCGCAGGTTAGCGTAGTGCCAGCCCCCGGCACCTCCACGCCGACGGCGGCGTTGGCCTGATTGACCGCGTCGACGAGTACTTCGCTCAGAGCCGGCCGGTCGGCTCCCGGCTCCTCTTCCCTCAGTGTGTGCAGGAAGGTCTCTGTGATGATGTGCCAGGCCACGATCCGAGTCGCCAGGGCGCTGGCGATGTCGCCGAGGCGGTGCCCCCCCATCCCGTCGGCCAGGACGAAGAGGCCGAAGGGGACCAGGCCGTGGCCTCCCGTTTGGTGAGCGGTCATGACGAATACGGCGTCTTCGTTCCGTTGTCGGACGTGACCGATGTCGGTGGCCCATCCGACCTGGAATTGGTCGCTTGCAGGTCGTTCCTCGGGCTCGGGTGGTTGGCTTCTTTTCTTGTCCGGAGTTACCTTTCGCCCACGAAAGAGACGCCAAAAGCCCATATGGCTCCCCCTTCGCTGCTCAAACCGGGAGTGCGTAGATCCGATGATCACACGAGCCCACGTATACGACGCCGTTCACCACGCAGGGGGTGGAGACCACCGGACCCTCGGTCTTGAAACGCCAGCGGAGTCGACCGGTTTGGGCATCGATAGCGTAGATGAAGCCATCGGTGGAGCCGATGTAGACGGCCCCCTCGTGGTACGTGGGGCTGGAGGTGACTTGGCCTTCCGTCTCATATCGCCAGATGACCTGACCGTTCTCGCCGTTGAGGGCATACACCTTCCCGTCGGCGGAGCCGATAAAGACGGTCGACTCCGCCACCGTCGGCGAAGAGACTACCGGCCCTTCAGTTCGATGCCGCCACACAGCCCACCCGGTCGCCAGTTCCAATGCGTAGATGTACCAATCCTTTGAGCCCACGAACAGCAGGTCCCCCCCGATCCAGGGGGAGGAGGTGATCCCACGCCGGGCGCGGAACCGCCAGCGCAGTCGCCCCTCCACGGTGACCGCGTAGAGCGATCCCCTCTCGTCCCCGAAATAGATCGCGTCTTTCCCAATGGCCGGGGAGGATCGGATGGGTGCCTCCGCTTCGAAGGTCCATCCTTTCCGTCCGTTCCGCGCGTGGACGACGTACAGGAAGCGGTCGTCGGAGCCGAAAAAGACGTAGCCGAACTGCACGCGGGGGGAGGAGAAGATCGGTCCCTTGGTGGGGAACGTCCACACCAATCGTCCCGTCTGAGCGTCTACGACGTAGAGGGAATGGTCCTTGGATCCCACGTAAACCCGACCGTCCGACACGCAGGGGGAGGAACCGATTCCACCCTCGGTCGGGTATTTCCAGATGAACTTGCCCTTCGTCGCGTCCAGTGCGTAGAGGTTGTTGTCATACGCACCGACGTAGAGTACCCCGTTCACGACCGCTGGGCTGGAGCGCACCTCGTCCTCGCAGGCGAATTCCCAGATGGGCTTTCGCCCGCGTGCAGGGGCGGCTTTCGGTATGGAGACGGTGGGTGAGATCCCCCGAGCGGCGGGCAGCCGAAGCAGCGCGCGTCGCAGTTCCTCCGCAGAGGCGAACCGCCGCTCAGCATCGTACTCCAGCGCTTTGTTGATGATCGCTACCAGTTCGTCCGAAACCAGGGGGTTTACCGCCTGGATCGGCCGCTCGTGGAAGGAGAAGGGCGGCTCAAGCCGGGGGTCTTGCTTGGTCAACAGGTGGTGCAGGGTGGCACCCAGGGCGTAGATATCCCCCTGAGGGGTGGCGATGCCCCGGTACTGCTCGGGCGGAGCGTACCCCTCCGTGCCGACCATCGTCCCGCGCTGTCCGGTCTGGAACACCTTGGCGATGCCGAAGTCCACCAGGCGGATGCGCCCCTGATCGTCGAGCATGATGTTCGAGGGTTTCATGTCGCGGAAGATGATGGGGTGGGGTTTGTGGTTGTGGAGGTAGGAGAGGACGTCGCAGATTTCCAGCGCCCAGCGGACGACCTCTTCTTCGGTCGGGAAGCCCTCCATCTCCTCCAGCAGCGTCTCCAGGTCCTTACCGGAGATGAACTCCATGACCAGGTAGGAATGCTCCCCCTCGGTGAAGTAGTCGTACACCTGAGGAATGGCCGGGTGGCTGAGGGTTGCCAGGAGGCTCGCTTCCCGCTCGAAGTTGGCCAGGGCTTGCTGACGGAGGCGTGGATCGAGAATGGTGTTGCTCATCTCCTTGATAGCGCACATACGCGCCACGCGGGGGAAGCGTAGGTCCTGCGCCTTGTAGACCGTGCTCATCCCCCCGGAGCCCAGGATGCCCAGGATGCGATACCGTCCTTGCAGGAGGGAGCCAGGCAGCAGCCTCCCGCCGGTCTGTTTCTGAACCCTGCTGGCTTGGGAGGGAACGTCCTCGTCGATGAGGCGAGTGCGCAGCTCCTCGGACGTCCCCTCCGCAGCAAGGTCCTTCGGTTCTCTCGGGGAGAGAGGTAAGCGCTCTTCCGGTTCGTTCACGGGGCTCATATTCCTTACATTCACAATTATAACCAGAAACACAGTTTGCGCAATCGTTGGCCTCTGGGGTTTACACAGGAGTTCGGACACACCTGATCCGCCCCGCCGTAAACAGGCGGGGCTGGCGGGAAATCGGCCTGGCACCAGATCTTCAGGCCGGTGCTAGGCCCGCCGAAAAGGAGTCTCACACCCGATGTCCGAACTCCTGTCCGAACCTTAGTAGGATTGGTTGCAGGAGAGGGGGAAGAGGGTATAATCTTTTGTGTATGAGCCCGCGAGAGTGGCGTATTCTCCAGGCGTTGGCGATTCTGGCCTTTGTGGTTCTGTGGTCGGTGGGAGTGGCGGTGTTGGGGCTGACCTTCGCTGCGGGGCTCAACGGTTCACCGACCCCTTCGGCCGCTTCTTTTGTCCTGCCTTCCCCCTCTGCCACGATCGTGACGCCGACCCCGATCCTGACCGAGACCGCTTCCCCCTCGCCCATGCCGACCCCGGTGGTTGTGCCTCCTTCACCGACGCCGCTTCCCACTGCCACGTTCACGCCCCTTCCCACCGCTACGCCGGTGCCGCTTCCCCATCCTGTCACGCCGCAGCCGGTGTGGATCGCCTGGCCGACCCCCGACCCTACCCGGGTCGTCTCCGGATCTCTCCCCATTCCCACACCGGTTCCGCCGATTCCTGTGGCCCCTGATGCGGTCAACATCGTCGTCCTCGGTAGCGACCGGAGGCCTGACTGGTCGGAATGGCACACCGACGCGGTTCATATCGTCTCCATCCAGACCGAGCGGGCCGTCGTCTCGGTCATCTCCATCCCCCGCGATCTCTACGTTTACATCCCTGGCTTCTGGATGAGCCGGATCAACTTTGCCGACTATTACGGGGAGGCGTACGGCTACGAGGGGGGCGGGCCGGCGCTGGTGCGGGACACGATCCTCTACAACCTGGGGATTCGGGTGGATTACTACGTGCGCACCAACTTCGACGGCCTGATCGGGATCATCGACACACTGGGCGGGGTGGACATTCCGGTCCATTGCCGCCTTACGGACTACTGGCCCTATCCGGACGAGAGCGGCGAGTACCCCATCCTTACGCTGAATCCGGGCATCCATCATATGGACGGGGAGACAGCGCTGTGGTACGCTCGCTCGCGTAGGACCACCAGCGTCTTCTCTCGCGACCGGCGTCAGCAACAGGTCCTTCAGGCGATCTGGCACAAGGTGCGGGACGCCGGGATGCTTCGTCAGGTGCCATCCCTGTGGGAGCAGGTCCAGGGGATGGTCGTGACCGATATGGACTTCTCCGTGATCCTCGACCTGGTTCGGGTGGCCTTCGTCCTGCAGGATCAGAACATTCGGTTCTACAACATCGGCCGGGATCAGGTGATCCCTTGGACGACGCCCTACGGGGGGGCGGTTTTCCTTCCCAACTGGGAGGCGATCCAGCCCCTTCTCACCGAGGCGATGGCCCCCGTCTCTGAGGCTCGCCTGGCCCGAACCTTCATGCCGGTTGAGGTGTGGAACGGCACGCCCAACGCGGATTGGGACCTTCTAGCGGCGGATCGGCTGTACCGGGCGGGGTTTCCGGCGATCATCGGGATGCCAGACCGACGGGATTATGCTCACACTCAGATCGTCGTCTTCAGCGAGCATGCCAAGGGGACGGGACTGCGATATCTCCAGGAGATGTTTCGGATCCCGGACGAGCGGGTGAGTCACCAACCGGGTGGCTCTCCTGGGTTCGGCTTCCGGCTCATCATCGGAGCCGACTATCGAACCTGCGATCAGTAACAGAGTTTCAATCCGGGATTTGCGGATCTCGAAATTTCGAACCTTGAAACCTGTTGTTCTCTGTGCTCCTTGTTCTTGCAGGAACTCCGGCCCTGTGGTATAGTCCCCCCGCCACCGGAACGGGTGGACATTTTATCCAGTTGAGGAGGTCATCGTATGTCTGCACAGACGCCTGCAGCCAAGATGCCCCCCTTGTGGGTGATCAAACTGCGTGCTCCCTTCTTCACCGCCGACCTGGCCCCGGTGCTGTTGGGGACGGCACTGGCCTGGGCGCGAACCGGTGCGTTCAACTTCTGGTACTTCCTTTTAACGCTGCTCGGTGCTGTCTGCCTCAACGCGGGTACCAATATGGTCAACGACTACTTCGACCACGTGTGGGGCTCGGACGAGGTCAACACCGAGTTCGCCAATCCCTTCACCGGCGGGAGCCGTCTCATCCAGATGGGGCTGGTGAAGCCGAAGGAGATGCTCTGGCAGGGGATCGGCTTCTTCATCGCTGGGAGCCTCATCGGTCTGTTCCTGGCCTACACCCGCAGTTGGGCTGTGCTGTGGCTGGGGATCATCGGCGTCTTCTGTGGTTATTTCTATACCGCTCCGCCTTTCCGGCTGGCACGGCTCGGGGTGGGCGAACTGGCGGTCGGCCTCTGCTTCGGCCCCCTAATGGTCTTGGGGGCCTACGTGGTGCAGACGCAGGCCCTGGCGTGGGAGCCGGTCGTCGCGTCGATCCCGGTGGGCCTGCTCATCGCGCTGGTGCTGTGGATCAATCAGTTCCAGGACGCGCCGGCCGACGCCCAGGTGGGGAAGAACCACCTGGTGGTCCGGCTGGGCCGGAAGCGAGCGGCGACGGCGTACGGGGTTTTCCTGCTCCTTACCTACCTCTCCATCGTGGTCGGTGTTCTCTTCGCCGGGGTCACTCCCTTCGCGCTGCTGGGCCTTCTGACCGTGCCTCTGGCCTGGAAGGCCTACCAGGTGGCCCGCGTCCATTACGATCATCCCAAGGAACTGGTCCCGGCCAATGCCCTCACCATCCGCACTCACTTGCTGACCGGGCTTCTGCTGGCCCTGGCGTACCTGATCCAGGGCGTGGTAGGTTTGCTGTTCTAAAACCGCAAAGGGCGCAGAGGACGCAGAATGAGGGACAGAAATTCTGCGTCCTCTGCGGTTTTATGAGGGATGTTTTCATCAACGGAAGAGAAACGGAGGTTTACGCGGGACCTGTTCTCCCGTCTGGCTCCGCGCTACGAGTTGCTCAACGTCCTGATGTCGTTGGGACAGGTCGAGCGGTGGCGACGGGCGGCAGCCGAGGCCGCGCGGGTCCCGCCGGGAGGGTGGGCGCTGGATGTGGCGGCCGGGGAAGGAGGGCTGACCCGCGCGCTGGTCACTCGGTGGCCGCAGGCCCGGGTGGTGGCGGTGGATTTCACGCCCCAGATGGTCCGCCTGGGCCGTGCCCGGACCGATGGGCGGGTCCATTGGGCGGAGGGGGATGCCCTCCGCCTGCCGTTTCCGGACGCGACGTTCGACGCTGTGGTCAACGCCTTTATGCTGCGCAATGTGGTCGACGTGGAGGGGACGCTGGCGGAACAGAGCCGCGTCGTTCGGCCGGGCGGACGGGTGGTCTGCCTGGAGATGACCTGGCCGCGCAGCCGGTGGTTCCGTCCGTTGTTCCATCTCTACTTCTTCGGCTGGGTCCCCCTCCTGGGCAGCCTCCTGACCGGGCAACGGGATGCCTATCGGTATCTGCCTCGCTCCGTGCACGAGTTCCTCCCCCCGGAGGGCGTGGCGGCGACGATGGAGCGGGTGGGGCTGCGCAACGTGCGATACCGGCTGATGGGGATGGGGACGGTAGCGTTGTACGTGGGGGAGTGGAGCCTTTGAGTCCTGTATCGTGAACTCGGGTACGTCAAACGTGAAACGTCAGATAAGGGACGTGCGCGCCGCGTGCGGCTGCCCCTCCTACGTGTGGCGGGCCGGGCAGGAGCGGAGGTTCCGTATGGTGCTCCGCTGGGCCGATCCCTCCGGTGGGCGGGTGCTGGACGTGGGGTGTGGGGTAGGGATGTACACCGAGGCCTTCCAGCGAGCGACCCCCCGGGTCTTCGGGGTAGAGGTGGAGCCAGGGCGGGCGCGGGAGGCGAGGGGGCGGGCCGCCGGGGTGGTTCAGGCAGTGGGGGAGCACCTCCCCTTCGCCGACGGCGCGTTCGACCTGGTCTTCTCTCACGAAGTGCTGGAGCACGTGGTGGACGACCGCGTTTGCGCCGAGGAGATGGTCCGAGTGGCCCGCCCCGGTGGACGGATCGTCATCTTCGTCCCCAACCGCTGGTATCCCTTCGAGACGCACGGGGTGTTCTGGCGAGGGCGGTACCGATTCGGGAACATCCCCCTGGTCAACTACCTGCCAGACCCATTGCGGAGCCGGCTGGCTCCCCATGTGCGGGCCTACACCGGTCGGACCCTGCGCCGCTTGTTCGCCGGTCTCCCGGTCCGATGGGTGCACCACACCCGCATCTTCCCCGGCTACGACAAACTGGCTGCCCGCTCACGGGCGTTGGCCCGTCTCCTCCGGACTCTTACCTACGCCATGGAGCGCACTCCTTTTCGCCTCTTGGGACTTTCCCATTTTCTGGTGCTGGAGCGGCTGCCGTCTCCCGACTGACTTACTATCTCCGACCCTCGATCGCTTACACCGGCTCGAACTGGCTGTTGTACAACTCCGCGTAGAATCCACCCTTCGCCAGCAGTTCCTCGTGCGTTCCCTGCTCCACGATGTTGCCGTCACGGACCACCAGGATCAGGTCGGCGTCGCGGATGGTGGAGAGGCGATGGGCGATGACGAAACTGGTCCGCCCCTGCATCAGTTCGTCCATCGCCTGCTGGATCAGCAACTCCGTATGGGTATCTACCGAACTGGTCGCCTCGTCCAAGATCAACATCGGCGGGTCGGCTAGAATAGCCCGAGCGATGGTCAGCAACTGCTTCTGTCCGTGGGAGATGTTGGTCACCTCCTCGTTGATCACCGCGTTGTAGCCGTCGGGGAGGGTGCGGATGAAGTGGTCGATGCGGGCTGCCTTCGCCGCCCTCACCACCTCCTCCTCCGTGGCGTCCTCCCGCCCGTATCGGATGTTGTCGAGGATCGTCCCGTTGAACAGCCAGGTGTCCTGAAGCACCATCCCGAAGAGCCGCCGCAGGTCGGCCCGGCGGAACTTCCGGATGTCGTGCCCGTCGATCAGGATGGCTCCCTCGTCGACGTCGTAGAACCGCATCAGGAGTTTGACCAGCGTCGTCTTCCCCGCGCCGGTCGGCCCGACGATGGCGACCTTCTGACCGGGCCGGATCTCGGTGGAGAACCCCTTGATCACCGGTCGGCCGGGGATGTAACTGAAGTGGACGTCCCGGAACTCGACGTGGCCCCTCACCTCTTCCAGACGGACAGGGCGCTCGGGGTCGGGGCTCTCCTCCTCCTCGCCGAGGAATTCGAACACCCGCTCTGCCGCGGCGACGGTCTGCTGGAGGACGTTGGAGATGTTCGCCAGCCGGGTGATCGGCTGGGTGAAGGAGCGGACGTACTGGATGAAGGCCTGGATGTCGCCGACGGCGACACGGCCTTGGAAGGCGAGATACCCACCCAGGACGACCACTCCCACGTAGCCCAGGTTGCTGATGAGGCCCATCGCCGGCATGATGATGCCGGAGAGGAACTGAGCCTTCCAGGCCACGTCGTAGAGGTCCTCGTTGTGCTCCTGGAACCGGTGGATGGCCTTCTCCTCGCCGTTGAACGCCTTGACCACCACGTGCCCGCCGAACATCTCCTCCACGTGGGAGTTGACGCGACCCAGCAGTGCCTGCTGGTCGGCGAAGAACCGCTGGGAGCGGCGGACGATGAGCATGACGAGGCCGCTGGAGAGGGGGATGATGAGCAGCGCAACCAGCGTCATCTGCCAGGAGATGGAGAACATCATCGCCAGCATGCCGACGACGGTGACAAGGGAGGTCACCATCTGCGTCAAACTCTGATTGAGGGTCTGGCTGATGGTGTCCACGTCGTTGGTCAGGCGGGAGAGGACCTCCCCGTGGGTGGTGCCGTCGAAGTAGCGGAAGGGCATGCGGTGGATCTTGGACGAAATGTCCTTCCGCATCCGGTAGGTGATCTGGATGGCCACGTTCGTCATCAGCCAGCCCTGGGCGTAACTGAGCCCGGCCGAGGCGAGGTAGAGGGCCAGGACGGTGAGCAGGATCCTCCCGATACCGGCGAAGTCGATCTCTCCCGTCCCGGTGAACTGAGCGATCAACCCCTCGAACAGTTTCGTCGTCGCCGAGCCGAGGACCTTGGGGCCGAAGATGGCGAAGACGGTAGAACCGGCGGCGAGGATAAAGACGGCCAGGATGGTGAACCGATGGGGGCCCAGGTAGGCGACCAGTTTGCGCATCGTGCCCCGGAAGTCGCGGGGCTTCTCCACCGGCCCCAACATCAAGTGGCGTGGCCCTCCCCTCATCGGGCCACGCCCACTGCCGGGGCGGGCCGGAGCCGACGGTGCAGGGCGGGCGACGGTGCGGGATGGGTTGCTCGGCGCGGTCATACCAGCACCTCCTGCAACTTCAACTGCGAAAGCGCGATCTCGCGGTACACCTCGCAGGTCTGCATCAGTTCCTCGTGTGTCCCCTGACAGATCAACCGCCCGCCGTCCAGCACCAGGATGCGGTCGGCGTCCTTGATCGTCGCCACTCGCTGGGAGACGATGATCACGGTACTCCCCCGCACGTACTTCCGGAGGGCGCGGCGCAACCGGGCGTCGGTCTTGTAGTCCAGCGACGAGAAGGAGTCGTCGAAGATATAGATCGGCGGCCGCTTGACCAGGGCGCGGGCGATGCTGAGCCGCTGCTTCTGCCCGCCGGAGAAGTTGGCCCCGTGCTGGGCGACCTCCGCCGCCAACGGCGAGCGGCCGTCCCCCTCGTCGTCGGTGCGGGAGCGGATGATGTCCCCCGCCTGGGCGATCTCTAACGCCCGCCGCATCGCTTCTTCGTCGGCCTCCTCCCAGGCCAGGCGGAGGTTGGTCTCGATGGTCCCACTGAACAGGTTGGACCGCTGCGGGACGTAGCCGACCCGGTCCCGCAGGTCGCTCAGCCGGACCCGGCGGATGTCCACTCCGTCGATGTAAATGGCCCCCTCGGTTACGTCGTAGAAGCGGGGGATCAGGTTGATCAGCGTCGACTTGCCGGAGCCAGTCGTCCCGATGATGCCGACGGTCTCCCCGGCCCGGATGGTGAAGGTGATGTCCTTCAGAACGTACTCCTCGGCGTCCGGGTAGCGGAAGCAGACCCCGCGGAACTCGATGGTCGGTTCAAAAGGCTCGGGGAACTCCACCGGCTCCTCCGGGTCGCGGATGGTCACCTCCGTCTCCAGCACCTCCGCCACCCGCTGCGCGGCGACGTTGGCCCGGGGGATCATGATGGAGAGCATCGAGAGCATCATGAAGGCGAAGACGATCTGCATCGTGTACTGCAGGAAGGCCATCATGTCCCCGATGCGCATCGTGGCCTGGGCCACCTCGTGGGCACCGACCCAGATGATCAGGACGGAGACGCCGTTCATCAGGAGCATCATCGCCGGCATCATCACCACGAAGACCCGGTTGACGACGAGGCTGGTCTGGGTCAGGTCCCGGTTCGCCCGGTCGAACCGCTCCTCTTCGTACCGCTCCCGGTTGAAGGCTCGGACCACCATTATGCCGGTAAGGTTCTCCCGGGCGATCCGATTGAGGCGGTCGATGAGGGATTGGATCAGCCGGAACTTGGGCTCGGCGATGCGGAAAGCGATGGAGACCAGGCCGATGAGGATCCCTACGGCGAGGCCGATGATCCACCACATCGATGGACTCTTGCTCAGGGCGCGGATGAGGGCGCCAATGGCGATGAGCGGGGCGTAGACGACCATGCGGAGCAGGAACATCGTCGCGGTCTGGATCTGGGTGATGTCGTTGGTGGAGCGGGTGATCAGCGAGGCGGTGGAGAAGCGGTCCAGTTCGGCGCGGGAGAAGCGCATCACTTTTTCGAAGAACAGATGCCGCAGGTCGCGCGCCAGGCCCGCTGCGGTGCGTGCGGCGAGGACGCCGACGGCGATGGTAGCCACCGCCGCGATGAGGGAGACGAGGAGCATTTCCCCGCCCACGCGGAGGATGTACCGGGTCTGGATCCGGGCAACGTCCATCCCCAGGGCCTCGTACTCGGCGCGGACCGCGCGGGCGGCGGCCTGGACCATCGCTTTCTCCCCTCCCAGCGGTTCGAACCGGAGGTCCATAGCCTCCCCGATCGCGGCCCGCCGTTCCGCGGGCATGCTCCGCAGGAGGGCGAAGAGATCCGTCCCCGGCGGGAGTTGGGAAAGGTCAAACCCCTCCATTCCTGGCATCAACGCAGGGGCCTGCTCGGGGTTGGTCTGGATGCGCTCCACGGCGAAGACGATCAGCATGGCTCGCCCCATCACCGGGCTCAGCCGCTCGATGGTCTCCGGATCGGAGGTCGTCCGCACGTAGATCGGCTCCTCCGCCAGAGCGGGGTACTTCTCCAGGTAGGCCTCGTAGTCCGGCGAGGATCGGTCGACCAGGGTGTACTGGGCCAGTACCTCGTCGAACTCCTCGTCGGTGAGGAACAGCCGCAGCCGTTCCATCGTCGTCTGCCGCAGGGCCTCCGGCATCGCCTCCTCCACGCCGCCCTGCTGGATGCCCACATTGACGATCTGCGACATATAGTCCGGCAGGGCCAGGTTGGCGTTGGCCTGCACGAAGAGCAGGACGATGGCCGCCAGGACCAGCGGGAGGAAGGGTTTGAGGTACTTGAGCAATCGTAACATTCGGTCAGGCTCCTTCAGTATTAACCACAGAGGCACAGAGGGCGCAGAGTCTATTTCTTTAAGATCCTCTGTGTTCTCTGTGCCTCTGTGGTGGATTTTCCTCCGTGTCCTCCGTCTCCTCCAGGAAGTGGATCATCTTATCCAGGGTCTCGAGCAGACGGGCTTGTTCCTCGGGACCGAGTTGGGCCAGTACCTGCTTCACCGCGTGCCGGCGGTCGGCCCTGACCCGGTGGATCATCTCTCTGCCGGCCTCCGTCAACGAGACGACGACCGACCGCCGGTCTTGGGGGTGGCGGCGTCGCTTCACCAGCCCCCGCTCCAGCAGCCGGTCGACGATCGCCGTCATCGAAGCCGCGCTCTGCATCGTGGCCTCCGCCAGCGGCCCCATTCTGCAGGACTCGCCGCTCCGCTCCAGCGAGAGAAGGGTCATAAACTGGGGGAAGGTGAGGCCGTGTCGACTCAGGTCCTGCGCGAAACGCCGCCGCAGGACCCTCATCAGGTGAAATATGCGCATTTCCAGGGCATCCAGGCTGCTCTCCGGTTCCATTCCGCTCCCCCAATATTTCTACAGGCAAAAATTTCGTAGAACGAAGTATATCACAACGTTGGGAAAAAGCAAGCGGATGGGGGGTGCGGGTTACAGGTTTCGAGGAGCAGTCGGCGGCTGACGAATGAGGAGTGACTGGGGTTTGGACCGGAGTTCGGACATTTCTTTCCCGGCGGCTGGAAGCCGTGGCTACGGGTGGCGAGGCTGCCCTTCGGCGGCTTTCTCCCCTCTCCGCAGGCGGGGGAGAGCCCGGCGGAGGCCGGGCTTTGCCCTTTGTAGCCTGCGACTTCCAGTCGCCAGGCGCAAGGCCTTCCCGAACTCTTGTCCGAAGGTCAGGAATGACGCATGACGTATGACGAATGACGTATGACGCATGACGCCCCACGCTTATGGAAATCTAATGCCCCGCAAGCGTTCTTCTAACGCGCGGACAGTACCATGAAAGCGACCCGGAGGTTGAGTGGCCTCCGGAGATTTGTGGTGTATGGAGGGGGGACGTATGGACTTGAATCGGTTTACAGAGAAGGCACAAGAGGCGGTGCTTGCGGCCCAGCGGCTGGCCGGAGAGTACAGCCACGGCCAGATCGAGCCGGAGCATTTGTTGTTGGCGTTGTTGCAGCAGCCGGACGGGGTGGTGCCACAGATCGTCGCCAAACTCGGCGTCGATGGGATGGCCTTGCGTGGTGAGGTGGAGCGGACGCTCCAGCGCAAGCCCAAGGTCTACGGGGCTGCCGCCCAGATCGGCCTTTCCCGCGACCTCGCCCGTGCGTTGGAGGAGGCGGAGAAGATCGCCGGGCGGATGCGGGATGAGTACGTCAGTACCGAGCACTTATTGCTGGCCCTCTTGGGCCCCCACGGCGCGGAGGCGGCCCGCATCCTCGCTGCCCACGGCGTCAGCGAGGACGCGGTGCTGCGGGCGTTGACGGCCATCCGCGGCAGCCAGCGCGTCACCAGCCAGCACCCGGAAGCGACCTACCAGGCGTTGGAGAAGTACGGGCGTGACCTGACCGCGCTGGCCCGCCAGGGGAAACTGGACCCGGTGATCGGGCGGGACGAGGAGATCCGGCGGGTGATGCAGATCCTCACTCGACGGACCAAGAACAACCCGGTCCTGGTGGGCGACGCGGGCGTGGGCAAGACTGCCATCGTCGAGGGGCTGGCCCAGCGGATCGTCCGCGGCGACGTGCCGGAAGGGCTGAAGAACAAGCGGATCGTCGCCCTGGACCTGGGCGCGCTGGTGGCGGGCGCCAAGTACCGGGGCGAGTTCGAGGAGCGGCTGAAGGCGGTGCTCAAGGAGGTCACCGACGCCGAGGGTGAGATCATCCTGTTCATCGACGAGATCCACCAGGTAGTCGGTGCCGGTCGAGCCGAGGGCGCGCCGATGGACGCGGCCAACATCCTCAAGCCGATGCTGGCTCGCGGTGAACTCCACTGCATCGGCGCGACCACGCTGGACGAGTACCGCCAGTACATCGAGAAGGATGCCGCCCTGGAGCGACGGTTCCAGCCGGTCTACGTGGACGAGCCGTCGGTGGAGGAGACGATCAGCATCCTCCGCGGCCTGAAGGAGCGGTACGAGGTCCACCACGGCGTCCGCATCCAGGACGCGGCCTGCATCGCGGCGGCCACCCTCAGCCACCGGTACATCGCCGACCGGCACCTGCCGGACAAGGCGATCGACCTGATCGACGAGGCGGCCGCCCGGCTGCGGATGGAGATCGACTCCAAGCCGGCCGAACTGGATGAGGTCGACCGGCGGATCATGCAGTTGGAGATCGAACGGGAGGCGCTGAAGAAAGAGAAGGACAAGGCCAGCAAGGAGCGGCTCCAGAAACTGGAGAAGGAACTGGCCGACCTGCGGGAACAGAGCGCGGCGTTGCGCGCCCGCTGGGAGCAGGAGAAGGCCGTCATCCAGTCCATCCGCGAGATCAAGGAGCAGATCGAGCAGGTCCGCCACCAGATCGAAGAGGCGCAGCGGGCGATGGACTACGAGCGGGCCTCCCAGTTGCAGTACGGCACGCTGCCCGAACTGGAGCGGAAACTGCGGGAGCAGGAGGAGAAACTGCGCCAGATGCAGGGCGACCGACCGCTGCTCAAGGAGGAGGTCGGTCCGGAGGACATCGCCGAGGTGGTCTCGGAGTGGACCGGCATCCCCGTCTCCAAGTTGCTGGAGGGGGAGCGGGAGAAACTGCTGCGGATGGAGGAGGAACTGCACAAGCGGGTGGTCGGCCAGGACGACGCGGTGCGCGCCGTCGCCAACGCCGTCCGCCGGGCGCGGGCTGGCCTGCAGGACCCCAACCGGCCCATCGGCTCCTTCATCTTCCTGGGGCCGACGGGCGTGGGCAAGACCGAACTGGCCCGCGCGCTGGCCGAGTTCCTCTTTGACACCGAGGAGGCGATGGTCCGCATCGACATGAGCGAGTACCAGGAGCGGCACACCGTCTCCCGCCTCATCGGCGCGCCGCCGGGCTACGTCGGCTACGAGGAAGGCGGCCAACTGACCGAAGCGGTCCGCCGCCGGCCCTACAGCGTGGTCCTTTTCGACGAGATCGAGAAGGCCCACCCGGAGGTCTTCAACACGCTGTTGCAACTGCTGGACGAGGGCCGGCTGACCGACGGCCACGGGCGGACGGTCGACTTCCGCAACACCATCGTCATCATGACCAGCAACATCGGCAGTCGGTGGATCAAGGAACTGGGTGCCGAGGCGGCGCGGGAGAAGGTGATGGAGGAACTGGACCGGACCTTCCGGCCCGAGTTCCTCAACCGGGTCGACGAGATCATCATCTTCCGCAGCCTGACGAAGGAGGATCTGGTCCAGATCGTGGACATCCAGATGAACCGGTTGCGGGATCTGATGGCCCAGAAGGGGATGGGCCTGGAGTGGACCGACGCGCTGCGGGAGCACCTGGCCGAGATTGGCTACGACCCGGTCTTCGGCGCCCGGCCGCTGAAGCGGGTGATCCAGCGAGAGGTGCAGGACCCGCTGGCGCTGGCGATCCTGCGCGGCGACTTCACCGAGGGCGACACGGTTCGGGTGGACTACCGGGACGGGCAGGTCGTCTTCGACCGGGTCGCCTCTGCTGCGGAGGTCGCCGCCGGGACCACGGCGGTGGCTTAAGAGGCCGTTGGAGTGGCAGGCGGAAGTGGGGCGGCCTCCGGGGTCGCCCCACTTCCTGGGGTTTGGACAAGAGTTCGGACATACCCAATCC